>NZ_JBHZAG010000012.1:0-152395 GCF_042754125.1 Amycolatopsis sp. NPDC059235 | reverse complement strand
TGGGGGTATTTTTTACGTTTTGGTGCCCACCCCGCCCCCCCCCGCCCCCCCCCCCGCGCCCCCCCGCTTCTTGCCTGCGCACCCCGGATATTCAGGAAGAAGTCATGAGAAAGATCCTCAGCACGCTCGCCGTCGTTGTCGCCGCCACCGCGGGCCTTACGGCGTGCGGATCCTCGGACGCTTCCGGGGAAACCCTGCGCGTCGGCACCCTTACCGACGCGCCGCCCAGCATCTACCTCGAGAACGGCCAGTTCACCGGGTACGACAACGAACTCCTCCGGGACATCGCCAAGCGCGAGGGCTTCAAGGTCGACTTCGTCGGCACCGAGTTCTCCGGCCTGCTCGCCAAGGTCGCCGGCGGCCAGCTCGACATCGGCAGCTCGACGATCTCCGCGACCGCCGCGCGCAAGAAGACCGTGGCGTTCAGCAACGGCTACGACACCAGCTACACCACCGTCGTCAGCAAGAAGGGCGCCGCGCTGCCCGCCGCGAACTCGTTCGCGGGCAAGCGGGTCGGCGTCGTGCAGGGTTCGGTGCAGGACGAGTTCGCCGGCAAGCTCGCCGGTGCGCAGGTGGTCCGGTTCCCGGACTACAACGCCGGTTTCGCGCAGCTGAAGACAGGCGGTCTCGACGGCTGGGTCGTGCCGAAGGACATCGGCCAGAAGTACATCGACCAGAACCCGGCGCTCCCGCTCGAATTCGGCTACACCGTCGCGGACAAGGACACCCCGTCCGCCTTCGCGGTCGCCAAGTCGAACCCCGAACTGCTGAAGAAGATCAACGACGGCTTGGCCAAGGCGATCGCCGACGGCACCGCGGCCCGGCTGCACGCGCAGTTCTTCAAGGAGGCTCCGGTCGCGAAGGAGCTGGAGAAGGGCGGCCCGGGCCTCCCGGTGGCGAACTCCTGATGCCGGGGCACACTGGTGGCATGAAAAAACTGATCGTCACCGCCTTCACGGCGGCACTGGTCGCCGGTCTCACCGCGTGCGGTGGCGACGGCGGCGAGACCCTGCGGGTCGGCACGCTGAGCGATTCGCGGCCCAACGCCTACCAGGAGAACGGCCAATTCACCGGCTTCGACAACGAGCTGCTGAAGGATGTCGCCGCGAAAGAGGGCCTGAAGCTGGAATTCGTAGCGACCGATTTCTCGGCGCTGCTCGGCAGCGTCGCGAACGGCCGGTTCGACATCGGCAGTTCGGCGATCGCGCAGACGGACGCGCGCAAGAAGACGGTGGCGTTCAGCGATCCGTACAACTACCAGTCGCTCGGCATCGAGGCGAAGGCGACCGCGGGCATCACCGACGAGAACTCGTTGGCGGGCAAGCGGATCGGCGTGGTGCAGGGCACGGTGTCGGACACTTGGCTGGCCTCGAACGCGCCGAAGGCGCAGGCGGTCCGGTTCCCGAACGACGCGGCGGCGCTGAGCGCGCTGAACTCCGCGGCGGTCGACGGCGCGGTGTTCGACCAGGTGTCCGCGGAGGACTACGCGACGAAGAACCCCGCGCTGAAGGTCACGAAGGCGATCACCACCAACATTCCGCACGGGTACGCGGTGCGCAAGGGCAACACCGACCTGCTGGCCAAGCTGAACGACGGCATCAAGAAGGCCGTCGCGGACGGTACTTGGGCCAAGGTGCACCAGCAGTTCGAGCCGAGCATTCCGGTTCCCGCGGACTTCAAGACGAAGTAGCCTGATGGATCAGTTTTTCGACACTTTCCTGAACTGGCAGTACATCTGGGAGGTTTTCCCGGACCTGCTCAAGACCGGCCTGCTGAACACCCTGATCTTGTCGGTGGCGGCGGCTGTCATCGGAACCCTGCTCGGCATGGTGCTCGCGGTGATGGGTCTTTCCACCAAACGCTGGCTGCGCTGGCCCGCGCGGGTGTACACGGACATTTTCCGTGGCCTGCCCGCGATCCTGACGATCCTGGTGATCGGACAGGGCGTCGGCCTGCTCGCTCGCGGTTTGGTGGGCAACAACCCGTACCCGCTGGGCATCGCCGCGCTGAGCCTGATCGCCGCCGCCTACATCGGCGAGATCTTCCGGGCGGGCATTCAGAGCGTCGACAAGGGACAGCTGGAGGCGAGCCGCGCGCTCGGCATGAGCTATTCCAAGGCGATGCTGCTGGTGGTGATCCCGCAGGGCGTGCGGCGGGTGCTGCCCGCGCTGGTGAACCAGTTCATCGCACTGGTGAAGGACTCGACCCTGGTGTACTTCCTCGGTTTCCTTACCTCGCAACGGGAACTGTTCCGCATCGGCCAGGACCTCGCGGCGAACACGGGCAACTTGTCGCCGCTGGTGGCCGCCGGGGTCGTCTACCTGGTGATCACGGTTCCGCTGACGCACCTGGTGAACTACATCGACAAGCGGCTGCAGACCGGTCGCAAGGTGACCGCGGAGAGCAACGAAATGCTCGCGGGTGGGACGGTATGAGTACAGCGATTCGTTCGTCTTCGGTGGAACTGAAGGACATCCACGTCCGATTCGGGACGCTGGAGGTCCTGCGCGGGGTTAACCTGAAGGTGCCGAGCGGGAGCACCACGTGCGTGATCGGCCCGTCCGGTTCCGGAAAGTCGACCTTGCTGCGCTGCGTAAACCGCCTGCAGGAGCCCGATAGCGGCGACCTGCTGCTGGACGGGAAAAGCGTCATCGCCTCGGATCCGGACGCGCTGCGCCAGCGCGTCGGGATGGTGTTCCAGCACTTCAACCTGTTCGGGCATCGAAGCGTGCTGGACAACATCGTGCTCCCGCTGCGCAGCGTGCGCGGTCTGTCCAAAGAGGACGCCGCCGAGGTCGCCCGGGCGCGCCTGGCGGAAGTCGGCCTCGCGGACAAGGCCCCCTACCGCCCGGCCGCGTTGTCCGGTGGCCAGCAACAGCGGGTGGCGATCGCCCGGGCGCTGGCGATGGAACCGGAAGTGATGCTCTTCGACGAGGCCACGAGTGCGCTGGACCCGGAGTTGGTGAAGGGCGTCCTTGACCTGATGGCTGGGTTGGCTTCGCGGGGTCTCACGTTGATCGTGGTGACGCACGAGATGGGATTCGCCCGGAGCGTGGCCGACGAGGTCGCGTTCATGGACGCGGGACGGATCGTGGAGCAGGGGACGCCGGAGCAGGTGTTCGAGGCACCGGCTAGTCCTCGATTGCAGCAGTTCCTGTCACAGGTGCTGTGAGTGGACGGCCGTCCTCGCAGAGGACGAACCGCTCGCCGGTCCGTGCGGCTTCCCAGGAAACTCGGAGCCGGCGGGCCAGCGGCGGGGCTACTCGTTGAGCTGCCTCGTCGATCGGCAGCAGGTGGACGGCCAGGATTTCCGGGTCGGTGAGGGTGAGGCAGGCGGCTTCTTCGGCGGAGATTCGTCCGCCGTCGAAGATGAACGCGAGCCCTTCGGGCATCCGGCCGTCGTCCGGTGCGTAGTCGATGACCAGCAGCGGACCGAGCGGGCGATCGATCCCGATTTCCTCGGCCTGTTCTCGGCGCGCCGTGCGCCACGGCGCCTCGCCCGCGTCGCACACCCCGCCGGGTATGTCCCAACTGTCCTTATAGGACGGCTCGACGAGCAGGACGCGTCCGGTTTCGTCGCGGAGCAGGGTGCCTGCCGACATCCGCTTCCGCGGCAGCGAGCGCACGTACTCGTCGAACGGCAGCAGCTCCACGGGCCGCACGATACCGGCGTCGCGCCGTCCCGTGCGGGATCGTGCACCCCGGTCCCCTTCGGACGAACAGGTACCGTGAACCCCATGGGGACGATCTCGCGGCTCACGTATTACCCGGTCAAAGGCTGCGCTGGCACCACAGTCCAGTCCGCCGCCGTAACCCCAGCCGGGCTCGCCCACGATCGTGAATTCATGGTCACCGCCCCCGACGGCGACTTCCGCAGCCAGCGCCGCTTCCCGATCATGGCCGCCGTCCGGCCCCGCGTTCTCGACGACGGCACCCGCCTCGCCCTGTCCGCACCCGGCATCGAAGACCTGACCATCGAAGTCCAGAAGGACGGTCAGCGGCACCCCGCGGCCACCTTCAACTGGACCGGCGAAGGCGTTCACCAGGGCGCCGACGCCGCCGAGTGGTTCTCCACCGTCGTCGGCCAGCCGTCCGTGCTCCTCGGCGTCACACCCGAACACGACCGAGTGACGAGCGGCGAGACCGCCGGCACCGCGGGGTTCGCCGACGGGCACGCGATCCTCGTGATCTCCGAGTCCTCTTTGGACCACCTGAACGAACGCATCGCCGAGCGCGGAGCCGAACCCGTGCCGATGGACCGCTTCCGGCCGAATCTCGTGATCCGCGGCTGGGCGGAGCCGCACGCCGAGGACTCCGTCCGGCGGATGGAAGCCGGCGGGGCCGAGTTCGCCTACGCGAAACTGTGCGTGCGCTGCGCGGTGCCGATGGTCGACCAGGAAACCGGCAAGCGCTCCGGCCCGGAGCCGATTCGCTCGCTGGCGGCGTACCACCGCGATCCCGACGGCGGCGTCCTCTTCGGCATGAAGGCGGCGGTGACCAGGCCCGGTCAACTGGCGGTCGGCGACGCGGTGATGGTGCATTCCTCGGTAGGTCCGATCCGCAGCACCGAAGCCGCCGAGCCGCCGTTGACCGCGACGGCCAGCTTGCCTGCCGAGTCGGTGTAGACGAGGTTCGCGCCACGGGGCACGTCGGCGAAGGTACGGCCGATCGCGGCGGACACCGCGACGTGCTCGCTGTGCACCGTCACCTCACCGGTCAACCCGGTTAGATCGAGGTCAGCGGGGGTGGCGGCAAGCTGGACGTTGCCGAAGTGGTCGACGGTCAGCACGTCCGAGACGAGCTTGCCCGGGAACGCGGCGACCAGCGGTTCCGGCAATCGCACCAAGTCGCGGATGGCGGGTCCGAAGGAACCGGGGTGTGCGCCCATCGCGAGCCGCGCGGCTGTCGGGGCGAAGATGTCTCGGCCGTGAAAGGTCGCGGACGTCGGCGTGCGCACATCGATCACGTACGCCGCGTACACGCCGCCTAGCGCCTCTGCGGCGGGCAGCAGCAGACCGTTGTCCGGGCCGACCAAGATGCCGTGCGTCGCGACCACCACGATGCCGCGACGCTCCGTACCGACGCCTGGGTCGACGACAGCGAGGTGCACGGCTTTAGGCAGCGACGGCACGGTCTGCGCGAGCACTGCCGCGCCTGAGCGCACCTGCTGCGGCGGTACGAGGTGAGTGACGTCGAGAACGCGTACGTCGGGCGCGATGCCGGCGATGACCCCGTGGCAGGCCGCCACGAAGCCGTCGTGCAGCCCGTAGTCGGAGGTGAACGAAATCCAGCGGTAGGCCATGACCTGCATCATCCTCGTAGTGACGGCCGTCGGGTTAGGGTGCAGCGGTGACGACGCTCGCCGATTACCCGAAGATCGCCGCTGGAAAAGTCCGGGACCTGTACGCGGTCGGAGACGACCACCTGCTGCTGGTCACCTCGGACCGCATCTCCGCCTACGACTTCATCCTGGACACGCCCATCCCCGACAAGGGCCGCGTGCTCACGGCGATGAGCGTGTTCTGGTTCGAGCAGTTGTCGGACCTGATCCCGAACCACCTTGTCGCGTACGACGACCCGCGCATCCCCGCGGAGGTACGCGGACGCGCGCTGCTCGTACGCCGTCTCGACATGCTTCCGGTGGAAGCCGTCGCGCGCGGGTACCTCACGGGGTCCGGCTACTCGGACTACCAGCGTACGGGCGCAGTGTGCGGCGTCGAGTTGCCCGAAGGTCTCGTGGAGGCCTCGAAGCTGCCGTCGCCGATCTTCACGCCCGCGACGAAGGCGGCGTTCGGCGAGCACGACGAGAACGTTTCGTTCGACGCAGTGGTCGCGACTATCGGTGCGAAGCGCGCGGAGGAGCTACGCGAGGCGACGCTCGCGGTGTACCGCCGTGGCGCGGAAGTGGCGGCGAAGCGCGGAATCCTGCTGGCGGACACGAAGTTCGAGTTCGGGGTGGACGAGACGGGCGCGCTGGTGCTGGCGGACGAAGTGCTGACGCCGGATTCGTCGCGGTACTGGCCGGCGGAGGGGTACGAGCCGGGAAGGGTGCAGCCGTCGTTCGACAAGCAGTACGTGCGCAATTGGCTGACGGGGCCGGAGTCGGGCTGGGACAGGGCGTCGAACGTGCAGCCGCCGCCGTTGCCGGGGGAAGTGGTGGAGGCGACGAGGGGAAGGTACGTGGAGGCGTACGAGAGGATGACGGGGTTGTCGCTGGAGGAGTGGCTGTAGGACAGGGGGAGAGCGAAGGCCCCAGGGGAGAGAACCCCGAAAACTGTCGGCACCCCCTGACACACTGCAACCATGACCACACCGTACGCAACACCGCGCGCGAGGGCATTGGGCCTGGAGTTACGCGCGGCGCGGGAGAGAAGAAGACTGGGCGTAAGAGAGTTGGCCCGGTTGCTGGGGATGACGCCTGGTTTCGTGACGAATTGGGAACGAGGACTGCGGCTGCCGAAGCCGGAGGACATCGGAGCGGTACTGGCGCACTGCAGGGTGATCGGGCCGGACCGCAGGCGAATAGTGGAGATGGCGCGAGGAGCGCGAGAGCAGGACTGGATAGACAGCGGCGGAGAAGAGCCGTACCTGGAGTGGGAGCGCACGGCGGACGCGGTGTTCGGCTGGGAGCCGGAGGTGGTGCCGCCGTTGTTGCAGACGAGCGGGTACGCGCGAGCGCTGCTGTCGGGAGCCTCGGGCGCTGTCGCGGACGAGGTGGACGCGCGGGTAGCCGAGAGGCTGGAGCGGCGAGCGGTGCTCGATTCGGGCGCGCGGTGTGTGCTGGTGCTGGGGGAAACGGCGCTGCACAAGAGGATCGGCGGCGCGGAGGCGATGGCGGAGCAGCTGCGGCACCTGCGCGAGCGGCTGGCGGAAGGAAAGGTCGAGGTGCGAGTGGTCCCGGCGGACCGGCATCCCGATCTGGGCAGGGCGTTCACGATTTTCGATTTCGCGGACCTGCCGTCGATCGTCCACGAGCGGTTGCTGCGCGAGAGCGCGAGCAGTTCGAGCCCGGCGCGGGTGGCGAAATACCGCGAGGTGGCGGAAACGTTGCTGGAGCTGGCTTTGCCGAGCCCCGAGACGGATGCCCTGCTGGAGTCGGCGCTTCGGAAATTGTCGGTGCCCTAGGGCAGAGTGGACACCGGTGAAAGGAGCGGCATGAGCCGAGCTTTGGTGTTGGGCGGCGGTGGCGTCGCCGGGATCGCGTGGACGACCGGATTGCTGGCCGGGCTCGCGGAAGCAGGCCAGGACGTGACCGGAGCCGACGTGCTGATCGGCACGTCGGCGGGCGCGGCGGTGGCGGCGCAGCTGGGCAGCGGATTGCCGTTGCCGCGGTTGTACGCGCGGCAGGCGGATCCGGCCCGGCAAGCGGCGGAGATCGCGGCCGAGTTCAACCCGGAAAAGTTCGGCGAGGAGTTCGCCGCGGTGCTGGCCGAAGGCGGCACCGCGGCGGAAATCCGCCGGAAGATGGGAAAATACGCCCTGGCCGCGGAAACCGTACCGCAACCGCGGCGGCGCGCGGTGATCGAATCCCGCCTGCCGTCCCACGATTGGCCCGAGCGTGCGGTGAAAATCGTTGCGGTGGAAGCGGAAACCGGTGAACCGGTGGTGTTCGACCGTGCGTCCGGAGTCCCGCTGGTCGCCGCGGTCGAGGCAAGCTGCGCGGTGCCCGGCATCTGGCCGGTGGTGCCGATCAACGGCAGGCGGTATGTCGACGGTGGCGTCCGTTCGTCCGCGAATGCCGACTATGCAACAGGTTTCGCTCAGGTGACGGTGGTGGTTCCGATGGGCGCGGCGGAGGCTTTTCCGACGGAGCGCCCGTTCGAGCAGGTGCTGGCGGATCTCCGCGAAGCAGGCGCGAAGGTAGCGGTGCTCGAACCGGACGAGGCTTCGGTCGCGGCAATCGGCCCGAACCCACTGGACCCAGAAACTCGCACCGCGGCCGCGACGGCCGGGCTGGCGCAGGGACAACGGGGAGGAGTGGTGTGGCAGTGAGGCAGGCACACCGCGCGACGGCTCGCGGCTGATCTCTCGCCTGGCCCTCCGCCTGGTCGGGAGCGGTCTCGCGGCTGGTCTGTCGGCTGGCGGGCCTTCGGCTTGTTCGGGTGGGGTGTCGCGGCTGGTCTCTCGGCTGGCAGTCCGTCCGCTTGTTCGGGTGCGGTCTCGTGGCTGGTCCCTCGTCCGGCAGGCCCTCCGCTTGTTCGGGAGGGGTGTCGTGGCTGGTCTGTCGGCTGGCGGGTCTTCGGCTTGTTCGGGTGCGGTCTCGTGGCTGGTCCCTCGTCCGGCAGGCCCTCCGCCTGGTCAGGAGCGGTCTCTCGGCTGGTGATTCGCGGGTTGCTGCGGTACCTGTGTTCGGCTGTCGAGAGGCAGGGTGCGGCAGTTCTGGTGCGGGTTGGCGGCGGTTTGGTGGCTTGCGGCGGCTGTCCTGGTGCGGGTTGGCTGTGATCTGGCAGATCGTGTGACTGCTCCGGAGCGGGTCTGGTCGCGGTCGTGGCTCCGGCGGCACCTGCCCTTAGCTGGAATCCATCCGTCACCAACCGTCTGCCGCCAAGCCTCGGTGCAGCTTGGCGCGCCGCAAAGCCGGTCCATCCTCGATCTCGGCGACCTGGTCTCCGTCTCCACCCGCCATGAGGAAGCGCGGCTGCCAGAACCCCCAGCCGCCACGGGGAAAATCCCGTGCCACCGAGCCGTTCTCTTGCGAACTGTCGAGGCGGCCGGTGCCAGAGTGGCGGCAGGGCGTGCGGTAATCGCGCTCGCAGCGGGTGAACGTTAGGTGCCCGCCGAAAAGGAGACCCCGCGGTGCCGTCCGCGCTGGCACACTGGGCTCGTGATTCTGCTCATCAGCGGCAGTCTGCGGGCCGGTTCGGTCAACGCGGCTGTGATCGCGACCGCGGCTGGGTTTGCTCCGTCCACTGTGTACGGTGGGCTCGACGGGTTGCCGCACTTCAACCCTGATCGGGATCGGGATCCGTTGCCGGACGAGGTTTCGGCGTTGCGGGCGGAGATCGGGGCGGCGGACGGCGTCATGTTCTGCACCCCGGAGTACGCCGGCGGCTTGCCGGGTTCGTTCAAGAACCTCCTCGACTGGACCATCGGCGGCGGCGAGATGTACGGCAAACCTGTCGCGTGGATCAACGCGTCTTCGGTCGCCGCGCCGACCGGGGGTGCGGACGCGCACGAGTCCCTCCGCAAGACGCTCACCTACGCGGGCACCCGCATCGTCGACGACGCTTGTGCGCGGATTCCCATTCCTCGCCAGGCTGTCGAGAACGGCGCCCTCATCGATCCCGACCTGCGTGGGCGGGTCGCGGTCGCGGTGCGGCGGCTCGTGGAGGCGGCCAAACCGGGCAATCCGTGAACTGCTGAGCCCAGCCGTGAAAACTGCCCGGTCACCACGGCGGTGAGCCGGGCATTTCCCCGAGGCGAGGGGTGGATTTCTGCCGCCGCACAGACCAGGGCGAAAGCGAAAATCGGTGGCCCTGCGGCATTTGCCCGGTTAACGTCCGCGAGGGTGAGCTACGAGCATCCCCTCGCCTACCTCGTCGGCATCCAAGGAACCGCGTTGCTCCGCGCGTTCACCGGCGAGCACGATCGTGAGTTCGTCGAAGCGCGCCTTGCGGAAATCCGCGCATTGCTGGCCGACGAAGGCCTGGCCGAAGGCGTCGAGGTAACTCAGCTCGGCCCGCGGGACGGTTACGCCCGCTGGGCCGCCGCGTACGACTCCGGCGAGAACGCTGCCTTCGCCGACGAGCCCTACCTCGCGACGATCCTCGACACCATCCCACCCGGTCGCGCGCTCGACGCCGCCTGCGGCACCGGACGTCTCACCCGTCTCCTGGTCGAACGCGGTCACCACGTCGTCGCCGTCGATGGTTCTCCCGAGATGCTCAGCCACGCGAAGGCCGACTCGACGCTCGTCGCTGACCTGCACGAACTCCCGGTCGACGACGGTTCGCAGGATCTGGTGCTCTGCGGTCTCGCGTTGTCGCACGTGCCGGACCTGACGCCGGTGATCGCCGAGTTCGCGCGGGTTCTCGCGCCGGGCGGGCACCTCGTGCTCTCCGACGTGCATCCCGAGCAGGTCCAGCGCGGATCGATTCCCTCGGTGCGCACGGCCGACGGTGCTCCGGCTCGGGTGCGCACCTATCACCACCGGGTCGGCGACTATCTGCGCGCGTTTTTCGCCGCGGGTCTCGCGCCGGTGAGTTGCCAGGAGCCGACGCCCACGCCGACCAAACCGCAGCAGGTTCCCGGTGGTGGGCCGTGGGATCTCTGGCCCTGGTCGCTCAACGGGCTGGTGCCGGACGCGCTGGCTGCGGCAGCGAAGGATGTTCCGTCGATGCTTATCTGGCACTGTCGGAAAACCGAGGCCTGAGCAGCGCGCATACCCGGCGGTGACTGTCCGCCGCGTAAGTCTCACTCGCAGTTCACGGTGCGGTCAGGCAGTCGCCACACGGCTGCGGCGCAATGGTGGCGTGGATGCTCGCCTGCTGGTCTCGCTGTCCGGGGTCACCACGCGCACGCTGCACCGTTGTGCGCATCTGGCGGCCGAACTCGAACGTCGGCATGTTCCGCTGTCGATTCTGCATGTCGCGCGCACGGAGGACGGGCCGGTCACGGCCTGGGTCCGTACGCGCGCGGCGGCGGGAGACTCGGTGCTGCTCAACGGCTACGACCACCGCATTCCGCCGACGCATCGCGCCGTGCACCTCGGTCGCAAGGCCGAGTTCGCCGTGCTCCCGGCGCACGAAGCGCGGCTCAGGCTCATCGCTGCGAAGGCGGCTCTCGACGCAACCGGCGTGACTGTCGACGGCTTCGCGCCGCCGCGTTGGCTCGCGTCGACCGGCACTGTTCAGGCGTTGCGCGAGCACGGCTTCGCGCTGTGTGCCGACCAGAACGCCGTCCGGGACCTGGTGTCCGGCGAGATCCGGCGCGCGCGGGTGCAGGACTTCACGAGTCAGTCGCACCGTACGGAGACTGTCCGCTGCTTCGCGCTCGTGCTGGCCTCCGCCCGGGCCGCGCGCCGAGGCGGGCTGGTGCGGCTTGGCATTGACGCCGCTGACCTCAGCCGCCCCGGCTTGCGGCAGGCGTTGCTGGACGCGGTGGACGTCGCCCTCGAAAACCGGGCCTTCGGGAGCACCTACGGCTCCCTGCGCCACACCGCGCCCGCCTAGGCCTACACCTCCGTCGCGACGCCTCGTTCCAGCACCTTCACGTCGGTGCCCTCCGGGGCGAGGTTCTGGAACAGCCCGTAATGCATCGCCGGGTTGGCCAGCACCGCCTCGTGGATCGGCACCGAGCGGCGCGGCGCGACCGCACGCAGGAAGTCCACCGCTTCGCCGGCCTTCAGCCAGGGCGCCCCGGTGGGCAGGCCGAGCACGTCGACCTTCTGCTCGGGCACGAAGAACGAATCGCCCGGGTGGTAGAACGCGCCGTGGTCGACGAGGTAGCCGATGTTCGGGATCACCGGGATGTCGGCGTGGATCACCGCGTGCTCGCCGCCGACGACCGACACCGAGGTGCCGCCGAACTCGAACGCGTCGCCGGGCTTGGCGACCTCGAACTCCAGGTGCAGCTTCTCGATCGCCTCGGCCGAACCGGGGTCGACGATCAGCTTCGCGTCCGGGTTCGCCTTGAGCAGCCCGGGCAGCCGTTCGACGTCGAGATGGTCGAAGTGCTGGTGGGTGATCAGCACCGCGGACAGTTCGCGCTCGGCCTCGAAGCCGGTGGAGAACGTGCCCGGGTCGAGCAGAATCCGCTCCGCGGCGGTCTCGAGCAGTACGCAGGAATGTCCGAAATGGACGATGCGCATCAGGGTTTCTCCTTACCAAGATCGGTCGGTTCAACCCTACGCTTTCCGGCCCGGTCCACGAGGGCGTCCAGCGAGGACTCCCGGTCGGAGGACTTTCCGCGCCCGCTCCCGGATGACATGCTGGCGGGAAGCCCGGGCAACTGTTGGCAGAGTGTCAGCAACCTCGTAGCCTGGGGGTTCACCGAGACGGGGAGAACGCCGATGACCGCGGTCCAGCCGAAGCCGACGCCCGTCGGCGAGACGTTCGATTCGCTCAGCCCGGCCACCGACGAGGTCGTCGGGACCTATCCGGTGCACACGGCCGACGAGGTCGGCGCCGCCGTCGAGCGGGCAAGGGCGGCCGCGCGCTGGTGGGACGGCCTCGGTTTCGCCGGTCGTGCGGAGCGGCTGCAGCGCTGGAAGGGCGTGCTCACCCGGCGGCTCCCGCAGCTGTGCCAGGTCGTGCGCGACGAAACCGGCAAACCGGTCGCGGATGCCCAGCTCGAGAGCGTGCTGGCGATCGAGCACATCGCGTGGGCGGCGAAGAACGCTCGCAAGGTGCTCGGCAAGCACCGCCGCTCCTCCGGCCTCCTGATGGCCAACCAGGCCGCGACCGTCGAATACCTCCCGCTCGGCGTCGTCGGCGTGATCGGGCCGTGGAACTACCCGGTGTTCACCCCGCTCGGTTCCATCGCGTACGCGCTGGCCGCGGGCAACGCCGTCGTGTTCAAGCCCAGCGAGTACACCCCCGGCGTCGGGAAATGGCTGGTCGACGCGTTCGCCGAGATCGTGCCCGAGCAGCCGGTGCTGCAGCTGATCACCGGTTTCGGCGAGACCGGGGCCGCGCTGGTCGGCTCCGGCGTGGACAAGATCGCCTTCACCGGCTCCGCGGCCACCGGCAAGAAGATCATGGCCGCCGCCGCGAACACGCTGACCCCGGTGGTGATCGAGGCGGGAGGCAAGGACGCGCTGCTGGTCGACACGGACGCGGACCTCGAAGCGGCGGCGGACGCCACCGTCTGGGGCGCGTTCTCCAACTCCGGCCAGACCTGCATCGGCGTCGAGCGCGTCTACGTGCACGAACGCGTGGCCGACGAGTTCGTCGCGCGGGTGGTGGAGAAGGCGAAGAACGTGCGCGCAGGTTCCGACGAGGACGCGCAGTACGGGCCGATCACCATGCCCTCGCAGCTCTCGGTGATCCGCAGCCACATCGAAGACGCCCTGAAACGCGGCGGAAAGGCGCTGGTCGGCGGCGTGGAGAGCGTCGGCGACCGTTATGTGCAGCCGACCGTGCTGGTCGACGTCCCGGAGGACTCCGAGGCGGTGCGCGAGGAGACGTTCGGCCCGACGGTCACCATCGCCCGGGTCCGCGACATGGACGAGGCGATCGAGAAGGCCAACGCCACCAAGTACGGCCTCGGTTCCACGGTGTTCTCGCGGGCGCGCGGTGCCGAGCTGGCGTCGCGGCTGCGCGCGGGCATGACCTCGGTGAACGCGCCGCTGTCGTTCGCCGGCATCGCGTCGCTGCCCTTCGGCGGCGTCGGCGATTCCGGGTTCGGCCGGATCCACGGCCCGGAGGGGCTGCGCGAGTTCGCCCGCCCGAAGGCCGTGGCCCGGCAGCGCTTCACCGCGCCGCTCACGCTCACGTCCTTCTCCCGCAAGGAATCCACGGACGCGCTGGTCGCCAAGCTGGTCACCGTCCTGCACGGCAAGCGCTGAGGAGAACTGTTGCCCGGCTTCGGCGATTTCCAGCTCGAGATCTACTTCGCCGGGCTGTCCGGCCGCGTCCCGGACCTGCCGATGTCGTACGCGGAACTGGAAGCGCGTGCGGCACAAGCGCTTCCGCCGTCCGTGCTGTCCTATGTGGCCGGCGGGGCGGGCGACGAGCGGACCCAGCGCGGGAACGTCGAGGCATTCGAGCGCTGGGGCCTGGTCCCGCGGATGTTCGTCGGCGCGAACGAACGCGACCTGTCGGTGGACCTGTTCGGGATGACGCTGCCGTCGCCGCTGTTCCTGGCTCCGGTCGGGGTGATCGGCCTGTGCGCGCAGGACGGTCACGGCGATCTCGCGACCGCGCGAGCCAGCGCGCGAACGGGCGTGCCGATGGTCGCTTCGACGCTGAGCGTCGACCCGATCGAGACACTCGTCCCGGAACTGGGCGACACTCCGGGCTTCTTCCAGCTCTACACGCCGACCGATCGCGACCTCGCCGCCTCGCTCGTGCAGCGGGCCGAGGCGGCGGGTTTCCGCGGCATCGTCGTCACACTCGACACCTGGGTGACCGGATGGCGTCCGCGTGACCTGTCGACGGCGAACTTCCCGCAGCTGCGCGGGCATTGCCTGGCCAACTACTTCACCGACCCGGTCTTCCGGAAACGGCTCGGCAAGGCCCCGGAGGACGACCCGGCGGCCGCCGTCGGGCTGTGGGCACAGCTTTTCGGCAATCCGCTCACCTGGGAGGACCTGCCCTGGCTGCGGTCGCTGACGAAGCTTCCGTTGCTGGTGAAAGGCATCCAGCATCCCGACGACGCCCGCCGCGCCATCGACGGCGGGGTCGACGGGATCTACTGCTCGAACCACGGCGGACGGCAGGCCAACGGCGGTCTCCCGGCGCTGGACTGCCTGGCCGAGGTGGTCGATGCCTCCGGCGGCACGCCAGTCCTGTTCGACTCCGGCGTTCGCTCCGGAGCCGACGTGGTGAAGGCGCTGGCCTTGGGCGCGACCGCGGTAGGCGTCGGCCGCCCGTATGCCTGGGGCTTGTCGTTGGCTGGTGAGGACGGCGTTGTCCATGTGCTGCGTACCTTGCTCGCTGAAGCTGACTTGATCATGGCTGTCGACGGCTATCCGACCCTTACGGACCTCACCCGCGAGGCGCTGCGGCGGGTCGGCCAGGCCTGAAACAGCGCCTGGCCGACCCGCCCGCGTCACGAGGGAAGGAAGTACCCCTCGTGCTCGTCCCACGGGATCTCGAAATCGTCCAGTTGCACCCGCCACTCCGCGTCCGGAATCGCGCGGCGCAGTTCGGTCACCGAGCCCAGCACCTGTCCGAGCACCGGTATTACCCGGTCGAGATCGAACGGCATTTTGGTGGACCCGGCCACGATCGCGTCCGGCTCACTGCCGCCTTCCTCGTACAGGAAGAGGGATTCCTCGTCCTGATAGGGGAAAGCCGACTGGTGGGCGGTGACGATGCGCTCGATCGCGGTGGTCTCGGCCGGCGTGAGCGCGGTCGCCCGGCTCGCGTCGTAGTAGAGGGAAGTGCTCATGACTGGAACCGTAGCGACCGGGTCCGACAAAAACGGGCAATGTCGACAAACCGTCAGGCGAACAGCTCGCTGAGCAGCTCCGGGTCGAGCACGATCGGAGCGGGCCGGTACGCCGGCGGCTGCTCGCCCATCAGCTCGCGCACCAGGAAATCCCAGCCGCGGGCGCGAACATAGGACAGGCAGTCGATGAACACGTGCTCGGCGCCGGGCACGATGAGCAGCTCGAAGTCCTTGTTCGCCGCGATCAGCCGATCCGCCAGCCGCAGCGTGTTGTCCGGATGCACGCGGTCGTCCATCTCGCCGTGCACGAGCAACAGCTTGCCCGCCAGCCGATCCGCGATCTCCACATTGGACGACGCCGCCCACGCCCGCGGGTTGTCCGCGCCGTCGTAGGCCTCCACGAAGTCCAGGCTGAAGTGCTGCGCGTCGTGCGAACCGGACAACGCGACGCCGACCCGGTAGACTTCGGGGTAGTCCAGCATCGCCCGCACAGTCGCGAATCCGCCGCCGGAATGCCCGAACGCGCCCACCCGGTCGAGATCCATCCACGGCCGCGTCTCGGCGAGCTGCCGCATGGCCGCGAGGTGGTCGTCGAGGCTGCCCGCGTCGGCGAGCTTGCCGTAAGACGCGTCGTGGAACGCCTTGCTCCGGCCCGGCGTACCGCGTCCGTCCACCGCGAGCACCACAAAGCCCAGTGCGGCAAGGGGTTCCGCGTCCAGGCCCATGCCGCCCGGGTCGAACGACGGCGAGGTCCGGGTGACCTGCGGGCCGGGATAGATGTTGTCCACGACCGGATATGTCTTCTCCGGATCGAAGCCGTGCGGCCGGTAGAGCACGCCGTAGATGTCGGTGACCCCGTCGGCCGCCTTGACGCAGAACGGTTCCGGCGGCGTCCAACCGGTCGCGGCGAGCTTCGTGATGTCCGCCCGCTCCAGCTCGACCAGCACGCGACCAGACCAGTCGCGGACCGTCGTCACCGGCGGAGTGTCCACAGTGGACGCCGAGTCGACGAAGTACGCCATGCTGTCCGGCATGGTGACAACGTGGTCCAGGGAATCGTCGGTCACCTTGGCGAATCCGCTGCCGTCCAAGCCGATCCGGCACACCGTCCGCCGGTACGGATCCTCCGCGACCAGCCCGGACGCGACGAAGTACACCGTCTCCGCTTCGACGCCCAGAATCTGCCGCACCGCCCATTCGCCGGACGTGACCTGGTTCAGCAGCTCGCCGGTGCGCAGGTCGTAGCGGTACAAGTGACCCCAGCCGTCGCGCTGCGAGTACCACAGCACCTCGTTCTCCAGCACGCGGACGATCGGCGGTTCGTACAGCCACTGGTTGGGCTCGACGCGGGTCGGCCCGGTTTCGCTGAGCACCGTGGTGACCTCGCCGGTCGACGGGTCCATCCGGTGCAGGCTGAGGGTGTGCCGGTCGCGCGGCTGGCGCAGGAAGTACACCGCCGAACCGTCCGCCGCCCACCACGCCCACTTGGCCATCACCGGCGACATCATCGGCGTGAGCAGCGGTTCGGCCTGCGCGCGGACCATCGTGCCGGTGGCGACGTCCAGCACCACCAGTTCGGCCAGCGCCATGTGCTCGTCGCCGGTGTACGGGTAGCGCTGGGTGTGCAGCGTCGGCGCGCTGCCGTCGGCGGGCCGGGCTTCGAGCAGGTGCGTCTCGCGGACCTCTCGCTCGTCGGTCTGGTGAGTCAGCACCTTGGTCGAATCCGGCGACCACGCCACTGCGGGCGGCAGATGCGGCAACCCGAACTTGCGCAGCAGAGTGCCGTTGCCGAGGCTTTCCGGGTTGGTCCCGTATTGGTAGCCGGGCGCGCCGTCGCTGGTCAGCGGCCATTCGCGGGTGCCGGACACGGCCCAGAGATCAGCGCCGCGCTGGGACACCGCGACCTTGCCGTCCGGCGAGGGCACGTCCAGCGGGGCGCCTGGAGGCGCCGCGGCGGGCAGCGTTGTCGGGTCGAAGTCCGGGGTGCGGGTGCCCGCGGCCGGGTCGACGAGGAAGAACTGCTTGCTGTCTCCGTGGTTCACGGCGTACCAGAACCGCGTGCCGCCGTCGATCCACTGTGGACGGACGCGGTCGCCGACGACCAGCTCGCCGGGGCGGGCGGGGCGGCGCAGGAGCAGTTCGGCGGTGCGGTAGTTCTCGGTGGCGGTCACGCTCGGGTTCCTTCCCCCAGTTGTTTCTGACTTGCGAAACGCTACGTTGCGTTTCAGGATTTTGTCAGCCTGACTGTTGCGTTTCGAGCGTATCTATGCAGGTAAATCGCGGTGTATCGTTGCAACGAGTGCTAAGGTCAACGCAATGGGTCTGTTGCAATGAAGGTAAGATCAAAGCTATCGTCGGCCAGGAACGAAGGAGGTCGCGATGTCCGGCGGCAGGCTCACCCGGCAGGAACGGCACCAGATCGCGCTCGGGCTCGCCGACGGTCTCGCGTACGCGGAGATCGCGCGCGGGCTCGACCGGCCCACCTCGACGGTCACGCGCGAGGTGCTGCGCAACGGCGGCCCGGCCGGCTACCGCGCCGACCTCGCCCAGCACGCCACTGAACATCGCGCCCACCGGAGCAGGCAGTCGACCGCCCGTCGCGCTCGCCCGGCCCCGGCGGAGGGCGGACGCGACGCCGAGAAGGTGCGCGAGTACGAGGAGTCGTTCGCCACCGTCTTCACCGACGCCGGGCTGCCGAAGATGACCGCGCGGCTGCTGGTCGCGCTCTACACCACCGATTCCGGCGGGCTCACCGCCGCTGAGCTCGTCCGGCGGCTGCAGGTCAGCCCCGCGTCGGTGTCGAAGGCGATCGCGTTCCTCGAACACCAGGGCTTAGTCCGCCGGGAACGCGACGAGGGCCGCCGCGAGCGCTACCTGGTCGACGACGACGTCTTCTACGAATCGATCATGACCACCGTCCGCGCCAACCTCCGCCTCGCCGAAACCGCGCGGCGCGGCGTCGAGGTGCTGGGTCCGGACACGCAGGCGGCTGTCCGGCTGGAGGGCATCGCGCGCTTTGTCGACGTCGTCGCGGACAGCATCCGCCGTTCTGCCGAGGAAGCGCGCGACATCCTGCACGCCTACCGCGAAGAACATTCGCAACCGTTCAGCTGATCGCCAGAGCCGAAGTTACAATGGCCGCCGTATGTGGTTGCAGGAAAAAGCTGGGCGGCTCTCAGTCTCGTTGCTCGTCGTCAGCCTGACAGCGATCGCCGTGGGCGCAGCCGCCGCCCTCAGCCGCTTCAATCCGGTTGACCTGCAGGTCTATCGCTTCGGCGCGGACGCCGTCCTTCACGGTGGCGACCTTTACGGGGCCCTCCCCACCACCACGGCAGGGTCCATGCTGCCCTTCATTTACCCGCCGTTCGCCGCGATTCTCTTCTCTGCCTTGGCACTTCCGCCGCTGTCCGTCGCGTCCTTTGTGCTCGATTTCATCTCGGTCGTGTCGCTCTGGGCCGCGCTGTACGCCGTGGTCCGCCGCCTGCGGCAGGGCTGGAACCGCCGTACTGCCGCGGTAACCGCATCTGCGCTGGCCGGCGCCGCGCTCGCCTTCGAACCGGTGCGCTCGACGCTCTCTTTTGGACAGATCAATCTCGTTCTGATGGCACTGGTCGTGGTCGATTGCCTTGCGCCCAACCAACGCTGGCCACGCGGCGTGCTGGTCGGGATCGCCGCCGCGATCAAGGTCACGCCCGCGGGCTTCCTGCTCTTCTTCTTGCTCACCAAGGATTTCCGCGCCGCCCGAAACGCCCTTTTCACCGGTGCCGCAGCCACGCTGGCCGGTTTTCTGGTCGCACCGCGCGCGTCCGCTGAGTACTTCTTCGGCGGCGGCCTCACCAACGCCGACGGATTCAGTGGTTCTCCCTACGCGACCAACCAGACCATCGAAGGCGCCCTCAACCGGCTCGCCCTGCTGCCGCGCACGCACGACCTGCTGTGGCTGAGCCTGTCCGCGTTCGTTCTGATCGCCGCTGTGCTCGTCATGCGGCGCGTCGACGGACCGCTCGCCTTCGTCGTCAACGCGACAGCCGTGCTCGTCCTGTCGCCGATTTCCTGGTCGCACCACTGGGTGTGGATCGTGCCCGCCGCGCTCATTCTCGCTGCGCGGGTCCGCACGCCCGGCACCGTCGCGATGCTGGTCGCGGGGGTCGCGGTCTTCATCGCCGCGCCGCACACTTTCGTGCCGTCGAGCGGAATGCAAGAACTCGCGTGGACCCCGTGGCAGCACCTGGTCGGCGACTCCTACCTCATCCTCGGGCTGGGTTTCCTTGCCGGGCAACTGTTCTCGCTGCAACTCGCCCGGGTTCCCGCCCTGGAACGCGCCCGTTAGGCGGAGCCGGGCCACGCCAGCGTCACCAGATCCCGGCCGGAAGACCCGAGGTCTGGTGGCATTTCCGGGTCTACGCCCAGTTCCAGCAACGCCCGCTTGACCTCCCCGGCCGCGTCGCGGGGCAAGCACAACCGCCGCCGAGTCACGTCCACCATGGTCGAGAACTCCGCGTACTCCGGCTCTGGCGGCCGTTGCCACACCACGACTTCCGGTTCGATCCCCACTTCCGCGAGCGCTGCGAGACAGTCCTCGACGGTCGGTCCCGCCGGCCTTCCGATGCCGTGAAACCGTTGCCACAACGGGTTAAGCTCGGTCAACGGATGCCGCGCGGCCGTCTCGACCACCACCCGCCGCCGCGCCGCCGCAGTGAGCGCCGTGGCGAACGGGGCGAGGTCAGGAACGTTGTAAACCACGTTCCCGCACACCACGACATCCGCCACACCAGCTTCCGCGGCCAGCTCGGGCCACCTTCCGGACAACAGCCGGTGCTCCACGCCCGCCGCCCGCTCGGCGAACGCGGCCAGCAACATGTCGTCGGTGTCCACCGCCGTCACCGCGGTGACGTTCGACCGGCCGGCCAGGGACAGACTCGCCGCCCCGGCCGCCGCGCCGACGTCGAGCACCGTGCCCGGCTCCTGCAACGACTCGGCGGCCAACCGGTGCGTCGCCCCGATCGGCTCGGCGATCTGCCGATCGGCCCGCCGCAGGAACACCTCGCGGGGAAGGACCCACGGCGATTCCGGAGGGTGCACGGCGTCCGGAATCGCCCAGGCGGCAAGGAGATCCCGCCAGTTCGAGAGAGCGGTCATCGAGCCCGGATCAGATCAGCCGCCTTCTCTGCCACCATGATCGTCGGCGCGTTGGTGTTCCCGCGCGGCACCACCGGCATCACCGAAGCGTCCACCACCCGCAGTCCCGAAACCCCGCGCACCTTCAGCTCCGGATCCACCACCGAGTGCTCGCCGCTGCCCATCGCACAGGTGCCGACCGGGTGGTACAGCGTCTGCGTGTTCTCCCGGACGTGCTCGGTCAGCGCCTCGTCCGACAGCTCGTGCGTCGCCGGAAGGAACGGCCGGTCCAGGAATTTCGCCAGCGGCCCCGACCGGCCGATCTCGATCAGCGACCGCAGCGCCGACTTGATCGACTCCAGGTCGATCGACTCCGCGTAGTAAGCCGGGTCGATTTCCGGCTTCCACAACGGATTCGCCGACTTCAGCCGGAGCCTGCCGCGGCTCGCGACGTCGACCAGCGTGGCCGCCGACGTGAAACCAGGGCAGGTCGGTTCGCGCATTCCGTTGTCGTAGAACAACGTCGGGGCCACGTGGATCTGCATGTCCGGCGCGTCGAGCCCGTCGCGGGTCGAGTAGAACGCGCCCGCCTCGCCGATGTTCGACGCGAGCGGCCCGCGTTTGGTCAGCTGGTAGCGCACCAGCCCGGCGGGCGTCGCGGAGTCCGCGATGTCGGTGGTGCCCTTCGTCGACCAGATCACGCCGACCGCCGGGTGATCGTGCAGGTTGTCGCCGACGCCGGGCAGCGCGGCGACCACGTCGATGCCCAGTTCGCGCAGATGTTCGGCCGGTCCGACCCCGGACAGCATCAGCAGCTGCGGCGAGTTGATCGCGCCGCCGGACAGCAGCACTTCAGCCTCTGCCCGGACGGTCGTCGGCACGCCTTTGTCCGAATAGGACACACCAACCGCGCGGGTGCCCTCGAAGACCACGTTCGTGACCTGCGCGTTCGTTCGCACGGTGAGATTCGGCCGCGACAAAGCGGGCCGCAGGTAAGCGTCCGCGGTGGACCAGCGACGGCCGCGTTTGCAGGTGACCTGGTAGAGCCCGGCCCCCTCCTGCGATTCGCCGTTGAAGTCGTCGGTGTGCTTGAGCCCCCACGAAACGGCGCTGTCCACCCACGCGTGCGACAGCTCGTGGGTGAACCGCCGGTCCTCGACGTGCAGCGGGCCGTCCGTGCCGTGCAGCGGACCGCCGAGGCGCTGGTTGCCCTCGGCGCGCTTGAAGTACGGCAGCACGTCCTCCCAGCCCCAGCCGGTGGCTCCGTGCGCATCGCGCCAGCCGTCGTAGTCGGCGCGGTTGCCGCGGATGTAGATCATCGCGTTGATCGACGAGCACCCGCCGAGCAGCCGGCCGCGCGGCCAGTACGCCGTCTTGCCGGTGTGCTTCTGCTCGACGGTCTCGTAGTTCCAGTCCCACTTCGTCTTGAACAGCGACGCGAACGCCGCCGGGATCCGGACCTCGTCCGCGGTGTCCTCGCCGCCCGCCTCGAGCAGGAGCACCCGCGCGGACGGGTCCTCGCTCAGCCGGTTCGCCAGCACGCAGCCCGCGCTGCCCGCGCCGACGATCACGTAGTCGAAGGAGTCCTGCTCTGGCACGCTGCCTCCCGGTGGTGTTGACACCCTGTCAACGACACATCATGGCGCAGGTCACGCTACGCGCAAGTCTCCGGAAAACCGATCAGTCAGAAGTGGCATCGAACGAGGTGACGCACGCGCCGTCGACCGCGTGGTCGTCGGTCTCCACCCGGCCGACGCCGGTGGCGCCGTCGACCTTGGTGTCGAGGTGCACGATGGTCCGCCCCGCGGTCCGCAGCACGTCCGTCTTGCGCACGGTCAGCTTCGTTTCCCCGTAGATCCACTGCTGGGTGCCGTTGCGAGTGGTGTCCGGCGCGTCGCGGCACATGACCGACAGCGCCGCCGGGATGTCGCGCGCGTTGACCGCGTCGATGAACTTCGTCGCGGCATCCGTGCCGTCCTTCACGGACGGTCGCGGCTTCGGGTCCGTCGACAGGCTGGCCAGCGCGGCCGGTTCGCCGCCGGACTTGGCGTCGCGCACGCACCAGCCTTCGCCGTCGGGGATGAGCGCGATGCCGTAGGCGATCTCGCCCGCGGTGATCGTGGCCGCGCGCTCCTGCTGGCCGGTCGGATGCACCGGATTGCTGATCTTCGCCTCGCTCTTCGCGCTCCGGAAGAACTCGTCGGCGGTGTAGGACCGCTTCGACCGGATCTTGCACCACAGCTGGTCCAGCCCGGTCTGCTCGGTGATCGAGTTCGCGACCGACTGGGCCGCTTGCTCCGGCGTCCCCCGCGACGTCGTGTCGAGCTTCTCCTTGAAGAACCCCGGCGTGACCCAGCCGGTGAAGGCGACCGCGCCGCCGAGCACCACGACCGCCGCGCCGAGCGAGATCCACAGCCCGGCCTTCGACTTCTTCGGCGGCTGCGGATGCCGGCCGAAAGGCGGCCCGAACTGCGGCTGACCCTGCTGCGGGTACGGCTGCTGGAACTGGCCCTGCCGCGGCCCGCGCGGCGGATAAGGACCCTGCTGCGGGTACGGGCCTTGCGGCGGGTGGTTCATGTCTCCCCCTCGATACCGGTCTGTCTGCCGGTCAGGCTAGTGAAGTACGCTTCAACCGCACCCACGACCTGCAGAAATAAGGAGCAGCCAGCCGTGGCTCGAGTCGTTGTCGACGTCATGCCCAAACCCGAGATCCTCGACCCGCAGGGCCAGGCGGTGGCGCGCGCGCTGCCGCGGCTGGGCTTCTCCGGGGTCGCCGACGTGCGCCAGGGGCGGCACTTCGAACTCGAGGTCGACGACGACGTCGATGACGAGACGCTGGCCAAGATGGCCGAGGGCTTCCTCGCCAACCCGGTGATCGAGCAGTGGACGATCCGGCGGGTCGAGGCGTGAGCGCCCGCATCGGCGTCATCACCTTCCCCGGCACGCTCGACGACGGCGACGCCGCCCGCGCGGTCCGCTACGCCGACGCCGAAGCCGTTTCGCTCTGGCACGCCGACGACGACCTGAAGGGCGTCGACGCGGTCGTCGTCCCGGGCGGCTTCTCCTACGGCGACTACCTGCGCGCCGGCGTGATCGCCCGCTACGCGCCGGTGATGACCTCGGTCATCGACGCCGCGCACAAGGGCATGCCGGTGCTCGGCATCTGCAACGGCTTCCAGATCCTGTGCGAGGCAGGCCTGCTGCCCGGCGCGATGATCCGCAACGTCGGTCTGCACTTCGTGTGCCGCGACCAGTGGCTGCGCGTGGACAACAACGCCACCGCGTGGACCTCGCGCTACGAGGCAGGCGCGGAAATCCTGATTCCGCTCAAGAACAACGACGGCTGCTACGTCGCCGAGCAGTCCACTGTGGACATGCTGGAGGCGGAGGGCCGGGTGGCGTTCCGCTACGTCGGCGGCAACCCGAACGGCTCCCGCAACGACATCGCGGGCGTCACCAGCGAGAACGGCCGCGTGGTCGGTCTCATGCCGCACCCGGAGCACGCGATCGACGCGCTCACCGGCCCGTCCGACGACGGCCTCGGCATGTTCTACAGCGCGGTCGACGCGCTCGTGAAGGCCTGATCAGCACTGAAAAAGGGGCCCTGGGAAACTTTCCCGGGGCCCCTTTTCGCGTTACTTGCTGTGGTCGCTGGAGAGCCAGCGTTCGGTGCGCACCCGCACCAGCACCGAGGTCTCCTTGAGCGAGCCCGCGACGAACTGCCGCGCCTCGGCCTCGGGCGCGTACCGCGAGGCGATAGCGAGCGCCTGCTCCTCGGTCGGCGGCGCGGACCGGTCCACGACCGGACCCGACACCGTGACGTACTTGTACGGCTGGGTTTCCTGCTGCACCGTGAGGCTCAGCTTGCCGGAAGCCTCGATCGCCCGGTCCTTCGCCGACCCGCGGTCCATCCAGATCAGCAATTCGCCGCCGGGCTCGTAGTCGTACCAAACCGGCACCGCGAGCGGGGCCGCGCCGTCCCGGCCGATCGACAGCACGCCCACCCGCTTCTCCGCGAGGAATTTCTCTCGTTCGTCCACCGTCATGACCGCCATCCGGCGTCACCCCCGTGTTGTCTGCCTCGGCTTCGCCGAGGCGTGCGGGATCGCCTTCAAGCCGGTGTCTGGGTGAGCGACGCACTCGGCCCGGGGGCCGAGCACGTCGCTCACCCAGACACCGGCGCGATCCCGCCGGCATGGTTCCGTCTGGAGCCAACGCCGAATCCCCAGCAGGCATTCCGCTTAGCTCGCCGCCGCGGCCGTGTGGAGTCGGTGCGCGATCGCGATCACCGTGCGGCTTTCGAGCACGGCGTTCAGCCGAGCCGGAATATCAGTGCCGTGGACTGCCCGCTGTAGATCCCGCGGACTCCGAAAACGGCCCCGTCTGGCCAGCGGAGACCACGGCGATCACCTGCCCGCCCTCCACCGCGAGCGGTGCCGCGACAATGCCGCCGCCGGGTGCCGGGGCTTCCCAGCGTTTGGCGCCGGTGCGGAGGTCGAACGCGGCGAGACGGTTGGGCTTCTGCGGGCTTGTCAACGCGATCATCGTGGTGCCCGTGACGAGCGCTCGCGAACGTCGATGTGACGTGCCGTTGGAGACTCCGCTCAGGCTGTAGCCGAATCCGTCGTCGCCGGAGTCCTTGGCGCTGCAGTGGGACAGCAGTACGAAGTCCACGCTCCGCCGCATCCCGTCCGACGGGATGCAGTTCGAGTACACCTTCTCGTCGGTCGGTGGCGTGACCTCGGACCAGCGGACGGCGCCGGTGGCCACGTCCAGCCCGAGCAGCTGTTGGTAGTGCACGACAACGACCGAACCGCCGACGATCTCCAGCACTGCGTGCTCGTCGAGTTTCGCCTCGGACGGGCTTCCCGACGAGGTGATGGGCATCGCCCGCTGCCACAGCAGCTTTCCCGCCTTGACATCCAGCACGGCCGCGCTCGAGCAGAGATCCCCATAGCCGACGGCGATGCGGCTTTCACCGCGCCGGATTTGCCGTCCGGGAATCGCGCTTCAGCTCGCCGCTTCAACCAGTCGCGAGTACGGACCGCCAGCCGCGATCAATTCCTGATGCGGCCCAAGCTCCGTGATCTGCCCGCCCTCGACCACCGCGACCCGATCGGCCGCCGCGGCCGTATGGAGCCGGTGCGCGATCGCGATCACCGTGCGGCCTTCGAGCACCGCGTTCAGCGACCGTTCCAGCTCCCGTGCCGAACCGGTGTCCAGCAGCGACGTCGCCTCGTCCAGCACCAGCGTGTGCGGGTCGGCCAGGACGACCCGGGCCAGCGCCAGCTGTTGCGCGAGACCGGCAGGCACCGCGTACGCGCCCGAGCCGAGCTTGGTGTCCAGACCGTCCGGCAGCCCGGCCGCCCACTCCGCCGCACCGGCGGACGCGAGCGCGGCCGTCAGTTCCTCGTCGGTCCAGTCTCCGCCGTCGCGCCGAGCCGGAAGCGCCAGGTTTTCCCGCAGCGTCCCGGAAAACGTGTGGTGCTCCTGCGTCAGCAGCAGAACCTCGCCGCGCAGCACGTCGTCCGCGAGCGTCGACACCTCGGTGCCGCCGACCTGGATCGTCCCGGCCGTCGGAGCCGAGATTCCGGCCAGCAGCCTGCCCAGCGTCGACTTGCCCGCGCCCGACGGCCCGACGATCGCCAGCCGTTCGCCTCGGGGCACGCTCAGGCTGATGCCGTGCAGCACCTCGCGGTCCGCGGTGTAGCCGAACCGGACGTCGCGCACCTCGATGTCGCGCCCGCGCGGCACGTCGGTGACCTTCGCGGCCGTCTCAGGCGGCTGCACGCCGAGGATCCGGCGCGCCGCTGCCACCGCGACCTGCAGGTCTTCCAGCCAGAACAGCGCCTCGTTGAGCGGCGCGGTCATGGCCTGCGCGTAGGCCAGCATCGTGGTGATCGTGCCCAGCCCCGCCCAGCCCTGCTGATACGCGAGCAGGCCGAGCAGTAGGAGCGCCGCGATCGGCAGCACGTAGCTGATCTCCAGCGAGGGCAGCCAGCGCAGCTGGTACGACCGCATCCGCCGCTCGCCGAGCACCGCCTGGTCAAGCGCGCGATGCCCGGTGCGCAGCCGCCGCTCGGTGAGGCTCAGCGCCTCCGCCGTCCGCGCGCCCTCCACCGTCTCGTGCGTGACCGACTGCAGGTCGCCCCACCGGTCGAGCATCCACGCGAACGCCTTCGGAATCACCCGCTGGTACCAGATGTTCACCGGGACCAGCAGCGGAATGGCGACCAGCAGGGTGAGCGCGAGCAGCGGCGACGTCACGATCATCGCGATCGTCGTCAGCAGCACGGTGACGGTGGCGATCAGGATTTCCGGCGCGGCGAACCGCACCGCGTGGTCCAGCCTGCTGACGTCGCTGGTCGCGCGGCTCAGCAGGTCGCCGGTCCCGGCCGCCTCGACGGTGCCCAGCGGCAGGTCGAGCGCGTTCTTGACGAACCGTTCGCGATTCTCCGCCAGCACTCGTTCGCCGAAGACCCGCCCGCGCAGCCGGGCCGCCTTCTTCGCCCACGCCTGCAGCACGAGCACCACCACGAACGCCACCGCGAGCAGGTCGACCCGCAGCGTCGTGCCGTGGCCGACCACGCCGTCCACCAGCAGGCCGAGCAGCTGCGGCCCGGCCAGTCCGATCAGCGTGGCCAGGAAGAACAGGCCGAGCATCAGGGAGAACTCGCGCCGGTGCTGCGCGGCCGTGCGCCGGGCCCATTGCCGGACCTCGCGCCTCGACGCGAGCGGGAGCCGCGTCGTCATACCGTCACCGCCTTCGCACTCACAATCTCGTCCGCCACGTTCCTCCACAGTGGACTCTGGCTGAACACCACCGTGGTCTTTCCGTTCCGCAATTCCTTGGCGCGCTGGGTGATCCGGGCCTCGGTGTGCGCGTCGACGGCCGAGGTCGGCTCGTCCAGCAGCAGCACGTCGGCGTCGGTGGCCAGCGCCCGGGCAAGGCTCAGCCGCTGCCGCTGACCGCCGGAAACCTCGCGGCCGCGTTCGCCGATCAGCTCGTCGACCCCGCGCGGCAGCGCTTCGACGATGTCTTCGGCGTCCGCCGCGTGCAGCGCCGCGAAGATGTCGACGTTGCCCGGACGCGCGGGCTCCAGCTGTTCGCGCAGCACGCCGGAGAACCAGATGTCCTGGTTGTGCGCGTACACCACGCGGGTCCGCAGTTCGGCGAGCGCGACGCGGTCTGCCGGAACGCCGCCGACCAGCACCTTCTCGTCCTCGTCCGGATCCGCGAACCGGGCCATCCGCTCGGCGATCGGCTCCGCTTCGGCGCCGAGGTCGACCACCGTCAGCTTGCCCGGCTCGACGCGGATGCCGCTGGTCGTGTCCACCAGCTCCAGCGGCCCGTCCGGCAGCGGCCGCGGCGACTCCGGGTCGGCCAGCCTCGAGCGCAGCGACAGCAGCCCGCACACCTTGCGCGCCGCGACCAGGCCCGAGCTGAGCGCGCTGACCTGCTCGGTCGCCGTGCTCACCGGCACCACCAGGAACGCCGAAACACCGTAGAACGCCACCAGTTCGCCGACGCCGATCGTGCCGTCGAGGGCCAGCCGCGCGCCCAGCCAGGTGATCGCCACCGTGACCAGCCCCGGCAGCAGCACCTCCGCCGCGGCGAGCCACGATTCGCTGCGCCCGACCTCGACGCCGGACCGGCGCACCAACTGGCTGGCGTCGTGGAACCGGCGCAGGAACCGCCGTTCGCCGCCGACGCCGCGCAGGATCCGCAGCCCGGACACGATGTCCGCGCCGAGCGCGTTCACGTCGCTCAGATTCTCCCGCTGCGCGGTTTTCCGCTTCTGCAGCGGAGCGAGCAGCGGGCCGATGCCGAGCACCGCGAGCGGGACGCCGACGAGCGCGACCGTGCCCAGCAGCGGCGACGTGCCGAGCATCGCGATCCCGATGACCACGAAAGCCACGATCGAACCGAACGAGCGGCCGATCACCTCGAACGCGTTGCCGATCCAGTTCATGTCCGAGGAGGTGACCGCGACGACGTTGCCGGTGCTGGCCGCCTCGCGCAGGGTCGCGCCGAGCCGGGTGGTGTGGTCGGTGACCAGGCGTTGCGTGGTGCCCGCGCCGTGGATCCACATGCCGTACGCGGCGAAGTGCAGCGCGGTGCCGAGCAGCGCCTGCAGCACGCCCAGCACGCCCGCTACCACTGCCCAGCGCCAGAGCGCGGAAGTGTCGCCGTCGGCGATCGCCCCGACGCCACGGCCGATCACCAGCGGCAGCAAGGCGCTCGGCAGCGACCAGCCGGCCCCGGCGACCGCCGCGCCGAGGACGAGCCACGGCCGCGCGCGCAGGACCGCCAGCAGGTACCGAGCCGCTGTCGGGCGTTCCGGCAGCCGGATGGCGGGAAAGGGGTACGTGGCGGAAAGCACGATCACTGACGCTAAGCCGCCGGGAGTGTCCAGCGCGACTGATTTATGCCCGTGCGAGCAGACCGGGCGGCTGCGGGTGTGACGTGGTCGACACGTAGTCTTGAGGTTGTGGCGAACCCTGACACGGATACCGTGACCAGCACAGTTGACACCACCGCAGTGGCCGCGGCGACCCCGGAAACGAGCCAGCCGTACGTCGAACTCGGCCTCGCCGAAGACGAGTACGCGCGGATCCGGGAAATCCTCGGCCGCCGGCCCACCGACGCCGAGCTCGCGATGTACTCGGTGATGTGGAGCGAGCACTGCTCCTACAAGTCCTCGAAGAAGCACCTGCGCTACTTCGGCGAGACCGCCACCGACGAGATGAAGGCCAAGATGCTGGCCGGCATCGGCGAGAACGCGGGCGTCGTCGACATCGGCGACGGCTGGGCGGTCACCTTCAAGGTGGAAAGCCACAACCATCCGTCCTATGTGGAGCCGTACCAGGGCGCGGCCACCGGCGTCGGCGGCATCGTGCGCGACATCATGGCGATGGGCGCGCGGCCGCTCGCGGTGCAGGACGCGCTGCGCTTCGGCCCGGCCGACGCGCCGGACACCAAGCGCGTGCTGCCCGGCGTGGTCGCGGGCGTCGGCGGCTACGGCAACTGCCTCGGCCTGCCGAACATCGGCGGCGAGCTGGTCTTCGACCCGTCCTACGCGGGCAACCCGCTGGTCAACGCGCTGTGCGTCGGCGCGATGCGCACCGAGGACCTGCACCTGGCGTTCGCCTCCGGCTCCGGCAACAAGATCATCCTGTTCGGCGCGCGCACCGGCCTCGACGGCATCGGCGGCGTGTCCGTGCTCGCCAGCGACACCTTCTCCGGCGACGAATCCGCGGCGGGCCGGCGCAAGCTGCCCAGCGTGCAGGTCGGCGACCCGTTCACCGAGAAGGTGCTCATCGAGTGCTGTCTCGACCTGTTCCGCGAGAAGCTGGTCGTCGGCATCCAGGACCTCGGCGGCGCCGGACTGTCCTGTGCGACGTCCGAGCTGGCCGCGGCCGGTGACGGCGGCATGCACATCTACCTCGACCGGGTTCCGTTACGCGCCACCGGAATGACGCCCGCCGAGGTGCTCTCCAGCGAGTCGCAGGAGCGCATGTGCGCGGTCGTTTCGCCGGAGAACGTCGAGGCGTTCATGGCGGTCTGCGCCAAGTGGGACGTCATCGCCACGGACATCGGCGAGGTCACCGACGGTGAACACCTCGTCATCACCTGGAACGACGAGATCGTGGTCGACGTGCCCGCGCACACCGTCGCGCACCAGGGCCCGGTGTACGACCGTCCGATCGAGCGCCCCGCGTTCCAGGACGGCCTGATCGCCGACACCTCCGCGAACCTGCCGCGTCCGTCGACGCCCGAGGAACTGCGCGCGGACTTCCTGAAGCTCATCGCGTCGCCGAACCAGGCGTCGAAGGAATGGGTGACCGCGCAGTACGACCGCTACGTGCGCGGCAATTCGGTGCTGTCCCAGCCGTCCGACTCGGGCATGATCCGGATCGACGAGGAAAGCAACCGCGGCGTCTCGGTGGCCACCGACTGCAACGCGAAGTTCGTCTACCTCGACCCGTACCGCGGCGCGCAGCTCGCGCTGGCCGAGGCGTACCGGAACGTCGCCACCGGCGGCGCGACTCCGGTCGCGGTGTCCGACTGCCTCAACTTCGGCGCCCCGACCGACCCCGGCGTGATGTGGCAGTTCGAGCAGGCCGTGCACGGTCTCGCCGACGCGTGCGTCGAGCTGGGCATCCCGGTCACCGGCGGCAACGTCAGCTTCTTCAACCAGACCGGCGACACGGCGATCCTGCCGACCCCGGTGATCGCGGTGCTCGGCGTGATCGACGACGTCACCCGCCGCATCCCGACCGGCATCGGCGCGGAAGCGGGCGAGACCCTGCTGCTGCTCGGCGACACCCACGACGAGCTGGACGGTTCGGCCTGGGCCCGCGAGCTGCACGGGCACCTCGGCGGGGTTCCGCCCCGCGTCGACCTGGCCCGCGAGAAGCTGCTGGCCGACGTCCTGGTGGCCGGTTCGCGCGACGGCATGATCTCCGCCGCGCACGACCTCGCCGACGGCGGTCTCGCCCAGGCCCTCACCGAGACTGTCCTCATTGGACAGTGCGGGGCCCGGGTGTTCCTCGACCGCGACCAGGACCCGTTCGTGCAGCTGTTCTCCGAGTCGTCCGGCCGCGTGCTGGTGGCGGTCCCGCGCACGGAGGAGCTGCGGTTCACCGAGATGTGCACCGCGCGCGGCCTGCCGTGGCGCAAGACCGGTGTCGTCGACCCGGATTCCGGCACGCTGGAGATCCAGGGCGTCACGGAGTTCAGCCTTGAGGAGCTGCGCGAGACCTGGGAGAAGACGCTTCCGGCGCTGTTTGACTGAGGGCCTCGTGAGTGCCTATGCCGGCTAGAACCGGCGTAGGCACTCACGACCGAAACGTCACCACTTCCGCCAGCGACGCCCGGGGGATCGACGGCCGAGGCTCGTCCGGATCGGCATACCCGATCGACATGCCGCATCCGAGGACATAACCGGCGGGCGGCTCTGCGATTTCCGTGACGCTCCGGTGGTAGCGGCCCCACGCGATCTGCGCGCAGCTGTCGAGCCCCTCGGCACGCAGCAGCACCATCACGGTCTGCAGGAACATCCCCGCGTCCAGCCATTGCGGCGGAAGCATCTGCTCGTCCAGATAGCAGAACAGGCCGACCGGAGCACCGAAGAAGTCCCAATTCCGCACGCGGACCCGTTCCCGGCCCGCGTAGTCCCCGCGCGCGACACCGACCGCGCCGTAGCGCAGCGCACCCAGCTCCTCGATCCGCCGCGCGTACTGCTCAGGCAGCGCTTCCGGGTAGGGCAGCACCTGGGGCGGATCACCGGTGTCGCCGTCGGCGATGCGCTGCCGGACCAGGTATTTCAGCTCGGCCAGCTTCGCTCCGGACAGGACGTACACCCGCCAAGGCTGCAGATTTCCCCCGGAGGGCGCGCGCAAAGCTGTGGTGAGGACTCGGGTCAGGACTTCGTCGGGCACCGGCTTGCCGAGAAAGCCGCGGACCGACCGCCGGGAGCGCACCGCTTCGTAGACGTCCACGGTTTTTTGATGCTACTCAGCTCGGCACCGCGACATATCCGCCATTCCGAGGTTCCAGCTCCCAACCTGTCGGCAGGTCTACCGAGTTCGAGAAGCTCGCACCGGTGAACAAAACTCCATCCTCGAAGATCGCCTCGTTGAACGTCGTCCGCCCAGCGAACGTTGTGTCCGAAAAATTGGCTCGCTCCGAGAACTCGGTACCGGAGAACCAAGCCCGGTCGAGGAAAGTCGCACCACGGCAACGGAAAACGCCCACGAGACGCCCGGGTCCCGTGCCCGCGGCGGTGAAGTAAGCCTGCCCGGTGAAGACGCAGCCGCTCAAGTTCGTGCTGCTGTAGAGCGAAGCGTGCCGAAGCAGCAATCCGCCGATCTTGCGGCGGGAAAGGTCGAAATACTCCAGTACCGCGCCGGTCAGGTCGAGATCCGGGCCGGGGCCGTCCACATCGGACGGTGGCAGCAGATCCCGGACCAGTCGCTGCGCGGTAAGCCGCACCTGCAGCTCGCGTTCCTCTTCGGGCGTAACGTCCACACCCTCATAGCGACCATGAGTGAACGGCCGCCGCAGATAAGAACACAACACGTCCAGCACGGTCTGCCGATACTCCGGCCGCGTCCGCGCCAGCCCGGCCAGCGCGTGCAACGCCCCCACGCGCACCTGATCGGCCTCGTGCCCCAGCAGTTCCACCGACTTCGCGAACCGCTCGTCGGAGATCCGCTCGCGGTCGACGTCGTGCCGCTGCTGCTCGATCGCCTGCCGCGCCTCCTCGACGCGGCGACGGCGGTCGTTGAGCCACAACGCGTACAGCGCCACGACCGCGCCGCCGGCGAGACCGGCGGTCTTGAGAGCTTCGCTGCGGCTGGTCGCGGGGTCGGTGAGCAGCCAGCCACCGACCCCGCACAGCAGTGCCACGGACGCGATCAACGTCCACAGCAGCGGCGAGCGCACCGGGTCAGAACGCCAGGATGAGGTACAGCCCCACGCAGTAACCGCCGCCGCGGTTCATGATCACCATCGTGCCGCTGGCGTCCTTGCCCGACAGCGTGCCGGTGATCCGGGCGCTCGTCGTGGCGCTGCCCGCGGTGACCTTGCCCAGCGTGAGCTGCGGGTCGCCGCTGGTGGTCTCGTCGATGCTGCGCTTCGACATGCTCTCGGTGCCCTGGCAGGCCAGCGCGGTCGCGCCGGCGGCGTCCTTGGCGTTGAGCTTGGCGAGGAAGTTGTCGATAACCTGCTTCGCCTCGCCCGACGCGCCGCTGGAGCCGGGGTCCTCGCTCGAATCCGTCGACGGCGAGGACGAGTCGCTCGGCAGCGGAGCCTCCGAGGACTGGGACGGAGCCGGGGCCGGCGGCTGCGCCTGCGAGCTGCCCTTGTCGTCCTTGCTCAGGAAGAACCCCGGCGCGACGAACCCGGTGATGCCCAGCGCGACCACCACGACGACCGCGACGGCGATGCCGATCCACAGCCCGGTCTTGTTGTTCTTCGGCGGCTCGCCGCCCGGCCCGCCCGGGTATTGCTGCTGGTCCCAGCCCTGCTGCGGGAACTGCTGGGTGCCCGGGTACGGCTGCTGCTGGTACCCCGGGTACTGCTGCTGAGCGTTCGGGTCCCACCCCTGCTGCGGCGGCTGCTGGGCGTTCGGATCCCAGGCCGGCTGCTGCTGGTGCTGGGCATTCGGGTCCCAGCCCGGCTGCGGCTGGGCCTGGTTGGGGTCCCACCCCGGCTGCTGCGGCACCCCGCCCGAGCCGGGCTGCTGCCAGCCCTGGCCGTAGGGGTCCCCGCCCTGTCCGGGCTGCGGTGGGTAAGTCATGTCCGGTTCCGCCTTCCTGCTGCACCGACTCGCGCCGCGGTCTGACGCCCCGCCGGCTCAGGCGGTTCCGTCTCCGCCCCAGGTCTGCATTGTGCAAGGCGGGTAAAGCTCGCACAAAAGCGGCTCCCGGCCGCCCCGCCCGGCAGGAGGCGGGGAGAACCGGGAGCCGCGTCCGTGCGCGCCGCTGAGGTCAGCCGTTGGCGAGTGCCAGCAGCCGGTCGTAGGCGCCGTTGAACGTGTCCTGGTCCAGCGGGCTGGAGGTGTACTGCCACACGGTGTAGTAGCCCCAGTTGTACGGAAGCGTTCCGGCCGAGGACGCGTACCGCGCGATCCACAGCGGCGCGGTGCTGGAGAAATCGCCGCCGGCGCACTGGTTCCACCAGTTCGTCGACGTGTAGATCACCGGCCAGCGGCCCGTCCTGGCGTGATAGGTGTCGTGGAAGTCCTTGATCCACGCGGTCATCGACGCCTTGCTCAGGCCGTAACAGGTCGCGCCGTACGGGTTGTACTCGATGTCGAGCACGCCGGGCAGCGTCTTGCCGTCGCGCGACCAGCCGCCGCCGTGCGAGACGAAGTAGTTCGCTTGCGTCGCGCCGCTGGAGGTGTTCGGGGTGGCGAAGTGGTAGGCGCCGCGGATGAACCCCTGGTTGTAGGAACCGTTGTACTGCTGGGCGAAGTACGGGTTCGTGTAAGTGGTGCTCTCGGTGGCCTTGGTCCACACGAACCGCTTGCCCTGGCCCCACCAGTTGCCCCAGTCGACATTGCCCTGGTAGCCGGACACGTCGATGCCGGCGACGGCGGCCGCTACCTGGTTCGGCAGCGCGGCCGCCGGTTGCGGTTGCTGCGCGGCGGTTTTCGTCTCGGGGGTGGACTGATCCCCCTCGACGCGCCGGATCTGCGAACCCATGGTGTGGTTGTTCGCCTGGATGTCGGCGTTGACGGCGTTGACCTCCCGCGTCGAAAGCGGGGATTCGGCCGGGGCGGCCGTCGCCTCCGTTGAAGCGCCGAGCAGGAGCGCGACAACCGGGACGGTCAGAGCGGACAGCAGCGCGGTGCGCCGCCCTCTTCGGGAAGTGGACATCGTCGATCCCTTCACAGATACCCTCGCGGAGGGCGGCTATGTGCAGGTAGCCGCCACGGGGGAGATTCTTGAGGACGAATCGTCGTTTGTCATCAAGTTCCGTGAAGATGAATGGTCGAGTGGGTGATTTTCATCGGGCGGTGATGACTAATTCGTGACAACGTCACGAATGTTCACCCGAATGCCAGATTGCGCAGCGCTGTTTGGGTTCCGTTGAGCCAGTTCTGGTCCCCTGGCAGCGTGCCGCTGTTCGAGAACTGCCAGATGGCGTGCTGTCCCCAGCCCGCGGGGAGTTCGCCGATGAAGGAGTTGTAGCGCGCGATCCAGAGCGGATTCCCTCCGAAAGAAGGGTTGTTTCCGGTGCAGCGTTTCCACCAGCTTGTCGAGGTATAGATCGTCGGCAGCCGTCCGGTGCGGGCGCGATAGGTGTCGGAGAACGCGCGAACCCAGTCGGCCATCCCGTTCGCGTCCTTGCCGTAACACGTTTCGCCGTAGGGGTTGTATTCCATGTCGAGTGCGCCCGGAAGCGTCCTGCCGTCGGCCGACCAGCCGCCGCCGTGCGCGAGGAAGTAGTTGGCCTGCGCCGCGCCGTCGGACACGTCCGGGCGCGCGAAGTGGTAGGCGCCGCGCACGATCCCGACTTGGTAGGAACCGTTGTACTGCTGGGCGAACTGCCCGCTGACGAACCCGGTGCCCTCGGTCGCTTTCACGTACACGAACTTCGCGCCCGCGCCGGCCGCGGCGGGCCAGTCGACCGGACCTTGGTGTCCGCTGACGTCGTGCCCGAGGTACTGATCCGCCGTCGTATAGGAGATGTTCGGCGCTCCGAGCACGCCTTCGTGCTTCGCGATTTGCGAACCGGCGTAGTTGTCCGCGGCCCCGGCGTAGCTCGGCGCGGCCTCCGCCGTTTCGCACAGGGACGTGCCGGCGATCCCGGCGAAGAGAACCGCGCTCCAGCGCAGCAGCAGATGACGCTTCACCCAGGGCTCCTCACCGGACGCGTGTACTCCTACTGCGTCACGATGCCCGGATGCGCGGATTTCGGCGAATCATGATCACTCGGCAGAGTGGTCTGCCCAGGTCAGCGCCGTTCTTCAGCCAGTGCCTTCATCAGGTGCTCGGCCGGCACGACCGCGGTGATCAGGTCGTGCGGGTTGACCGCGAGCGGATGTCCGGCGAGCAGCCCGACGATGTCGCGGCCGAGCACCGCGCGGGCGTGCGGCCATTCGCGCGGCACCAGCGACTTCGCCGTGTACGCCGGGACCATGACTCGGCCGTCGGCGTTGTGGAAGCCGATCACCGTGCGCTGCACCGGGGACAGGGCGTAGACGAGCAGCGTCGAATCGAGGATGACGCGCGGCAGGTCTTCGGCGGGCCGGTGTTCGGTGCGGACCATCTGCAGCAGCCGCTCGAGTTCGTTGCGCGGCTCGGGAAAACCGAGCGCCTTCGGCGAGGGCCGGTACCGGTCGTTGGGGTGGAAGTCCTCGACGACCTCTCCGGTCCCGTTCACCGGATACGCGCCGACGACCGCCCAGGACGGCACCGGACCGCGCGCGTCGAAGGCCTCGTCGATGACATACAGCCAGCTGTTCGGGTTGGTCCGCGCGTTGGCCCGCATCTCGGGAGTGATCTCGGGTTTTCCTTGCGGCCCGCGGCGCGGATACGCGTTCCGGCGCGCGCGTTTGCCCGCCGGGGTCCGGGAAACCATCCGATCTGCCTCGTCCCGCTGCGCCATCGCCGTCCCTCGGTGCCGGGTGCCTGAAACTCCGTCCGCGGCCACTCTACTGTTGTCGCATGGCCTCTTCGCGTTCGGTCGATCCCGCTCAGTTACGAGCGGCGGTGCTGGCCGTTTCGGACTGGTTGCGCGGCGCCGGACCGGATCCGGCGCGCCCCGAACTGGCCGCGGCGGTGCGCGCGACACTGCGGACGCTCGCCCAGGACGCACCCGGGCACACCGTCGAGGTCCGGGTGCCGCCGTACGCCGCGGTGCAGTGCGTCGAAGGCCCGCGCCACACCCGCGGCACGCCGCCGAACGTGATCGAGACCGATCCGCGGACGTGGCTCGAACTGGCCACCGGTCTGCTGGACTGGGAGGACGCGCTCAGCGCCGCACGGGTATCCGCCTCGGGCAGCCGCGCGGACCTTTCGCACTGGCTTCCGGTCGTGCGGATCTGATTTTCCGCCGGAATTGTTCCCGCGGGTGTGTCTTCTGAGGCACACACTCCGTAGAATCCCCTGAACGCGGGCCTGTGCCACGCTGTCCGGGCAGTGCCTTGCGTGTACTTTGGGTAGTCGGATTTCGTACGAGCGGCAATGGAAGGGCCCTGGTCATGAACGCGGTAGGCGTGTCCGCCGGCGAGCAGAGCCTCGGCCCGACAGCGCGCCGGATGATCCTCGGCTCGCAGCTTCGCCGGTTGCGCGAGGAAGCCGGGATCACGCGCCAGCAGGCCGGTTACAACATCCGCGGTTCGGAATCCAAGATCTCCCGGCTGGAACTCGGCCGCGTCGGCTTCAAGGAACGCGACGTCGCCGACCTGCTCACCATGTACGGCGTCTCGGACGACGACGAGCGCAAAGCGTTCCTCGACATGGTCAAGCAGTCGAACGAAGCGGGCTGGTGGCGCAAGTTCGGGGAGACAGTGCCCGGATGGTTCACCGACCTCGTCGGTCTTGAGGAGGCGGCGTCCCGGATCCAGATCTGGGAGCCGCTGTTCGTGTCCGGCCTGCTGCAGATCGAGCCGTACGCGCGAGCGATCTTCAGCCACGGCCGCCCGGAGATGGCCGACGAACGCGTGGACCAGCTGGTAGCCCTGCGCATGCGGCGGCAGAAGATGCTGGCCCGCCCCGACGCGCCGCGGATCTGGGCGGTGCTCGACGAATCGGTGCTGTACCGGCCGATCGGCGGCCCCAAGGTATTCCGCCAGCAGCTGGAATACCTGCTAGAGGTCACCACGCTGCCGCACGTGGCGGTGCAGATCCTGCCGTACTGCCGAAGCGGTCTGTCGGCCGAGCACGCGTTCTCGCTGCTGCGCTTCGCCGAGGCGGAGCTGCCGAACATCGTCTACGTCGAGTACCTGACCGGCGCGCACTACCTGGACAAGCGCGACGAGATCGAGAAGTACGGCCGAGCGCTGGACCTGCTGGCTGTCGACGCCGAGACTCCCGAGCGCAGCCGGGCCCGCATCGCCAAGCGCAAGGCCGAGATCTAAGCGCTGTCTCTCTTCACCGCACCGAGCGCTCGGCTCCGGTGAAATTCTCCCCACCAAGAATTCCGCCCCAGCCATCCGGGCGAGCGATAGCCGAATGGAGAACGCCCGCCTCCATTCTCATCACCGAGCGTGCATAAGTCCGGAAGCCTGTTTCCACTGACCCGGTTCCCGGTCTTCTTCTCGCCCCTTCGGTCATCACGGTCAGTGTTCTTCATTCACCCGCTGCACCCAGCGGTAGCGAGTCACGAACGCGGTGCGTTATCAGGATGCCAATATCGTGACCCAAGGTAATATTTAGCCCGTTCGGGTAGTGCTCGAATCACCTGTCTGGGAACTTCTACTGAACCGTGTCGTCACGCAGTGAGAAATTTGCAGAAAATTCTGCACGTGCATTTACCGCTGCATGCGCGCGTGCTAGCGTCAAAGTCGCGGGCAGATGCACATGCAGATTCCTGAGCTTTTCATCGTCCTTCCCGGAAGGTGGCATCATGGCTGAGCGGTTCGAGAACGGTATTCCGGCCGACCGTCTGACCGGCGCCCAGTGGCGCAAGGCGAGCTACAGCGGCGCGGTAGGCAACTGTGTTGAAGTAGCCCCGCTGACCTCGGGCGAGATCGCGATGCGGAACTCGCGCTTCCCGGAGGGCCCCGCGCTCGTCTACACGCGCGCGGAGATGGCGGCCTTCCTCGCCGGCGCGAAGGACGGCGAATTCGACGATGTCCTCGGCTGAGAACAACGTCGTCGGACCCGCCTTCGACATCGAGCAAGGCCTGCAAAAACTGATCGACCGCGGCTACCGGTTCGTCCACCCGACGAACGGAAGCGGCGAAGTGCAGGCCGTCGTCGGAGTGCGAGTCCACGACAACCTGGTGGACGTCGTCCGTCTGAACGCGGAGGACGACGTCGAGGCCACGCGCATCCCTGGCAGCGAGCAGAACATCTTCGCCCCCGCGTCCACACTGTGGCGCTCGCGCGGCGAAGCAAGCCAGGTACTGGGCGAAGTACTAGCCCTCCCCGAGCGCCAACCGGCCTCCGCCGCAGCCTCCACCACAGGCTGCTGGGTCCCCGGCCGAGGCGGCCGCTCGAAGTGGCTAGCCGCTAGCTGATTCGCCCTCCTCTCCCCGCGCTTGTCCCCACCGGTGCCTCCCAGATTTCAGGCCCCGCACGAAGTGGCCCAATCCACTTCGTGCGGGGCCTGGCTCATTTCTGCCCCCCCTCGCGCCGCCGCACGTGGCCCGCCCACTGCCGTGAGGGCCACCTTCCCGGACTCTGAGTCCCTCAGGGTTCCCCTCACGACCCGCGCACGCCGTGAGGGACCCCTTCACGGACCTGGATTCCCTCAAGGGGCCCTTCACGGCCCGCCCGCTCACCGCCGCCGCTGCCGATGCGCCCCAATGTGGCGTTGGGTGCATGCCGCGAACCCCGACGCGCCCACGCGCTCCAGCCGCGCGCCCTAAACCGCAATCCCGCACCCCCAACTCAGCCATGCAGCCACTCCCGCCCCGCACCCCGATACGAAGCCAAAATGCGGTCTGAGGGTGGTTGTCAAGGCATCTTTCCCGCCTTGACAACCACCCTCAGACCGTCATCACAATCGGCTTCGGGGTGCCCACCCAGGAGAAGAACGGCAATGTCGCCGCCAGGCGACGAGCCGAATCCCGGAACGAGACCCCCGCTCCAAAACCAGATCACCGCTCCGCAACGACCTCCCCCGTAGTGGTCAGAACCACGCCGCAACCCCGATCCCCGACCGATCCACCCCTTACACTTGGACCTGGCCCGCCCGCGTCTTCCTGGGAGCTCCCCGGTGGTTTCCGACCCCTCCGCCAGTCCTGCTCGACCCGAAGATCAAGATCAACCCGATCCGGAACCCCGTGAGGAGTGCGGCGTCTTCGGCGTCTGGGCTCCCGGGGAAGAAGTCGCCAAGCTCACCTACTACGGCCTCTACGCCCTGCAGCACCGAGGGCAGGAGGCAGCGGGCATCTCCGTTTCGGACGGCTCGCAGATCGTCGTCTTCAAGGACCTCGGGCTCGTCAGCCAGGTCTTCGACGAGCAGGTCCTGCAGTCGCTGCAGGGCCACATCGCCGTCGGGCACTGCCGGTACTCCACGACCGGAGCCACGATCTGGGAGAACGCCCAGCCGATCTTCCGCACCACGGACACCGGCAGCGGCCTGTCCTTCGCGCACAACGGCAACCTGGTCAACACCGCCGAGCTGCGCGATCGCACTGTCGCCGCGGGGCTGAAGCCGCACGCCGGGCTCACCGGGTCTTCCAGCGACTCCGACCTGGTCTGCGGGCTGCTCGCCGCGAACGCCGCCGACAAGGGCATCGAGGCCGCCGCGCTCGAGCTGCTGCCCACCCTCAAGGGCGCGTTCTGCCTGGTCTTCGCCGACGAGAACACCCTGTACGCGGCCCGCGACCCGCACGGCGTGCACCCGCTGGTGCTCGGCCGGCTGGAGCGTGGCTGGGTCGTGGCGAGCGAGACCGCCGCGCTCGACATCTGCGGCGCGTCCTTCGTGCGCGAGGTCGAGCCGGGCGAGCTGATCGCCATCGACGCCGAGGGGCTGCGTTCGTCGCGGTTCGCGAACCCGGAGCCCAAGGGCTGCGTCTTCGAGTACGTCTACCTCGCGCGCCCGGACACGTCGATCGCCGGCCGCAGTGTGCACGCCACGCGCGTCGAGATCGGCCGCAAGCTGGCCGTCGAGCACCCGGTGGACGCCGACCTCGTGATGCCCGTGCCGGAGTCCGGCACCCCGGCCGCGATCGGGTACGCGCAGGGCTCCGGCCTTCCGTACGGCACCGGTCTGGTCAAGAACGCCTACGTCGGGCGCACCTTCATCCAGCCGTCGCAGACCATCCGGCAGCTCGGCATCCGGCTGAAGCTGAACCCGCTGCGCGACGTCATCCGCGGCAAGCGCCTGGTCGTGGTGGACGACTCGATCGTCCGCGGCAACACCCAGCGCGCGCTCGTGCGGATGCTGCGCGAGGCAGGCGCACTCGAGGTGCACGTGCGGATCGCGTCGCCGCCGGTGCGGTGGCCGTGCTTCTACGGCATCGACTTCGCCTCGCGCGCCGAACTCGTCGCCAACGGCGTCGACCTCGACGGCATCCGCCGGTCGATCGGAGCCGATTCGCTCGGCTACATTTCGCTGGACGGCCTGGTCGCGGCGTCGGAGCAGCCGAAGTCGCGGCTGTGCACGGCCTGCTTCTCCGGCGAGTACCCGATCGCGCTGCCCGAAGACGCGCTCATCGGCAAGCACCTGCTCGAAAGCATGGACGCCGCAGGTGGCGCGGCCGCTCCCGTCAGTGCGGCCGGGTACGGTGCCGAAGACGCCGTCCGGCGTCCGTGAACCAAGCATGTCCAGTAGGGAGTCCGCTTCCGTGAGCGAGTCCACGAGCGCCACGTACGCAGCCGCCGGGGTCAGCATCGACGCCGGTGACCAGGCCGTCGAGCTGCTCAAGCCACACGCCGAGCGAGCCACGAGGCCCGAGGTGCGCGGCGGGGTCGGCGGTTTCGCCGGGCTCTTCTCCCTCAAGCTCGACAAGTGGAAAGAGCCGATCCTCGCGTCGTCGACGGACGGCGTCGGCACCAAGATCGCGGTCGCGCAGGCGCTCGACAAGCACGACACGGTCGGCATCGACCTGGTCGCGATGGTGGTCGACGACCTCGTCGTCACCGGGGCCGAGCCGCTGTTCCTGCAGGACTACATCGCGGTCGGCAAGGTCGTGCCGGAGAAGATCGCGGCGCTGGTCGGCGGCATCGCCGAGGGCTGTGTTCAGGCTGGTTGCGCGCTGCTCGGCGGCGAGACGGCCGAGCACCCCGGCCTGATGGGCGAGCACGACTACGACCTGTCGGCCACCGGCGTCGGCGCGGTCGAGGCGTCCGCGCTGCTCTCGCCGGAGAAGGTCCGCCCCGGTGACGTCGTGATCGCGATGGGCTCGTCCGGCCTTCACTCCAACGGCTACTCGCTGGCCCGGCACGTGCTGCTGGACATCGCGCGGATGCCGCTGGACGGGCACGTCGAGGAGTTCGGCCGCACCCTCGGCGAGGAACTGCTCGAGCCCACCAAGATCTACGCGAAGGACTGCCTCGCGCTGGTCGCCGAGACCGAGGTGCGCACGTTCGCGCACATCACCGGCGGCGGCCTCGAGGCCAACCTCGCGCGCGTGATGCCGCGCGGCCTGGTCGCCAAGCTCGAACGCGGCACGTGGACGCCGGCTCCGGTGTTCGCGCTGATCGGGCAGCGCGGCAAGGTCGAGCGCGCGGAGCTGGAGAAGACGTTCAACATGGGCGTCGGCATGGTCGCGATCGTGTCGGCCGAGGACGTCGACCGGGCGCTGGCGGTGCTCACCGCGCGGCACGTGCCCGCGTGGATTCTCGGCGACGTCCAGCCCGCCGAAGACCCGGACGGCCCGCGCGCGGTGCTGTCCGGCGACCACCCGCGGTTCTGAAAGCCGCTTGCCACGTCTTGAGACACTGAAGACATGGCGGAGGACGTACGCGTCGGCGCCCGGTTCGTGATCCCGGGCGCCGAACTGCGAGAGCGGTTCTCCCGGTCCTCGGGACCGGGCGGACAGGGCGTGAACACGACGGACTCGCGCGTCGAGCTGTCGTTCGACGTCGCGAGCTCCGCCGTGATCCCGCCCGCGCTGAAGGAACGCATCACGGCCCGTTTGGGCACGCGTCTGGTCGACGGCGTGCTGACCATCGCGGCCAGCGAGTACCGCTCCCAGCTGATGAACCGCGACGCGGCCCGGGAGCGGTTGGCCGACGTGTTGACGAAGGCTTCCGCGCCGCCGCCTGCCAAACGGCGTCCGACCAAGCCTTCGCGAGGCTCGAAGGAACGCCGTTTGGCGGCGAAGAAGCGCCGCAGTGATGTGAAGCGTGGTCGCGGCGGCCGGTACGACGATTAGGTCAGCGACAGGTGCACGCACTCACCGGCGACTTGGTAGCCCGCGCGGCGGTACACGGTCCCGATGCCGACATCGCCTGGTGTGAGGAAAGCCGTCCGTGCGCCGCGTTCGTGGGCGAGGCGCGTTAGGTACGCGGTGATTGCCGCCGCGATGCCTTGGCCGCGGTACTCGGCCGCCACCGCGATGCCGACGATTTCTGTTGCACCGGAGACGATGTCCAGCGCGATTCCGCCGCCCACAATGGTTTCGCCGTGTTCGGCCAGGACGGTCAGGTAGTTGCGGTTGCGTTCGACATCAGCATCCGACACCTCCGGAGACTCGCCGAAGGCGACATTCTGCACGGACCGCAGGCGGCGGAATTCGTTGTCGGACAACGGTTCCCGAAGCTGAACGTGCTCCGGTGCGCCGCAATCGACGCGGTCTTCGGCAGTGCAGGTCATCACCGGCACGCGTCGTTCCAGCGTGAAGCCTGCGGTGACAAGGGATTTCTCGACGTCGGGAGCGGCGTCGGTGAAGAACTCCAGCCGCGGCAGGAGATTTCGTTGCTGGTAAGCGGAAATCAACAGAGCGATCTCAGCGGGCGTGGGTGCGGCGCTGTCATCGGGGATGGCGTAGTTCTCCATCGGATGCGAGCTGTCCTCGGCGAAAGTCGCCAGGAACGGGCCGATGCGCTCGGTGTCGCGGCCGATCGGTGCGGTCGCGCGGACGTAGGCCTGAAGGGCGGACATCTCTGGTGGAAGCCTTTCGAGAAAGAAGGAATGCAGCACAAGAACCGGGCAGGGCGAACCCCACGACCGGCGCGCAGGCCGAACAGCTCAGGCCACGCGGCCGGAGTGGGCCGTGGCGGAGCACATAGGCATTCCTTCGTCCGAAACGAACTTCCCGTTCATCGTCTCAGGCCGGGCAAGCGAATAAACGGGCTCAGCGAAGAGCGGCGCGCGCCTGGTCCACGATCCGAGCCAGGTGCACGCCCCGCCGGACATCGCAGGGATGCGTGGTCGTTCCGCACGACACCATCGCGGCGAAATCGTCCAGCAGCGCGGTGTACGCGTCGTTCGCCGTGCCGGTGCGGCCGAGGGTGCGGAAGCCGTGCTCGCCGAAGACCGAGTACTCGACCACCGTCGGCTGCACCGGCAGGCGCAGGCTGAGCGTCGCGGTGCTCGTGATGCCGCCTTCGTGTTCGAGCAGCAGTTGCCACAGGTCCTCGGGACCGCGGTGCGCGGCGAGGACGTCGGTGATCGGGCCGAGGGCGGCGTCGAGCAGGTCGAACGCGTGCGGGCCGATGTCGGCGAGCGCGCCGGCAGCCGGATCCTGCCGCCAGGCCGAGGTCGCGTACTTCCCGGCGAGCAATGCGCCGGACAGCCACCGCACGCTGCCGCCTCGCCAACCGCCAGCAGCGGTGACGCCGTCCAGCCAATCGCGCGTCTGCTGAGCGAACCGCAGCGTCAGCATCACCAGCGACGCGACGCCAGCGGACGTCACGGCGTCGGCGAGACGCTGCGCCGAGGCGAGGTCGGGGGCGATCGGCTTCTCGAGGATCAGGTGCTTGCCCGCCTCCGCGGCCCGGGTCGCCAGCTCGGCCTGCACGGTCGGCGGTACGGCGAACGCGAGCGCGTCGACCTGCTCGAACAGCTCGTCCAGATCGCTGGTCGGCACGGCGTCGTAGGCCTGCGCGAGCGCGGCGGCGGCCTCCGGCCGACGGCTCCACACGGCACTGAGCACGGTCCCTGGATGATCCGCGAGCCCGGGAGCGTGCACCGTGGTGGCCCACGGTCCGGTTCCTACGAGGCCGACGCGCAGCTGGTCCTGTCCCACGCCCGGAAGTGTAGGTGTGGCCGCGGTCGCTTCCAGCGGGGCCTGCGGTGCGTTAACGTCGACAAGTTCTTCGCCACGAACGGGGGAAGCCGGTGAGAATCCGGCGCTGGCCCGCAACCGTGAGCGGCCCCTCGAGGGACCGCGAGCCGGATCGCCCGTCGTGGTCCGATCGATGCGAGGTACATCTGACATGCGATTCGTGCACGCGCGGCACTGGGGGCGAGTCCTCGCCGGCTGCGCTCTTCTCGTCGCCACCGGTTTAGGCGGGGCGTCCTCCGCCTCCGCGACCACGCCCGGCAAGGGCGCCGACGGCTATTGCCAGGACGACAACGGCGTCACGGTAATCGTCGATTTCCAGGGGCTGGGCGGGGAAACCCTCATCCGGTGCGCGCCCGGCAAGCAGGAAAACGGCGTCACCGCCCTGCAGAACGCGGGTTTCGAACTCGCCGGCGCGGGCAAATACGGCCTGGCCGTGATGTGCAAGATCGAGGGCAAGCCCGCTGACCAAGCCTGCACCGGGATGCCGCCGGAGAAGGCGTCGTGGAGCTTCTGGACCGCCACCAACGGCGGCAAATGGGAGTCGGCGCAGGTCGGCGCACAGAGCTGGAAGCCGCCGGCCGGGGCGTTCGAGGGCTGGTCCTTCGCGATCGGCAAGTCCTACACCGAGTATCCGCCGCCGCGCACCGAGCCGGTGCGCAAGGCCGCCGCGCCTGCCCAAGCCCCGGCGTCCACTTCGGACAGTGGATTCCCGTGGGGCCTGGTGATCGGCATCGTGGTCGTCGTGCTGCTCGCGGTGGCCGGGACGGTCGTCGCGGTGCGTCGCAGGCGTGCCGCGGAGTAGTCCGCGGGCGCTCCATCCCGGCGCGTGGTGGGTGTGGGCGCTCGCGCTCGCCGTCGCCGCGAGCCGGACCACGAACCCGGTTCTGCTCGCGCTCGTGATCGCGGTCGCCGGGTTCGTCGTGGTGCTCCGCCGCGGCGACGCGCCGTGGGCGCTGGCGTTCCGGATGTACGCCTGGATCGCCGGGGTGATCCTGGCGTCGCGCGTGCTGTTCCGGATCCTGATCGGCGGCGAGGACGGCGGCCACATCCTGTTCACGCTGCCGACCATCCCGCTGCCGAGCGTCGCCGCCGGCATTCAGCTCCTCGGCCCTACTTCGGCCGAGGAGCTGCTCGGCGGGCTGTACGACGGGCTCCGGCTGGCCACGATCGTGCTCTGCATCGGGGCCGCGAACGCGCTGGCGAACCCGAAACGCCTGCTCAAAGCCGTACCCGGCGCGCTGTATGAGGTTGGTACCGCGGTCACGGTCGCGTTGTCCGTCGCGCCGCAATTGGTCGAGAGCGTGCAACGGGTGCGCCGCGCGCGTCGGCTGCGTTCCGGCAAGACGCGCGGCCTTCGGTTCGTGAAGGGGATTTTCGTGCCCGTGCTCGCCGACGCCATGGACCGATCGCTGCAGCTCGCGTCGGCGATGGATTCCCGCGGCTACGGACGGCGCGCGTATCTCTCGCCACGCGTCCGGATCCTGATCGCGACCTGCGTGCTGGCCGGGCTGGTCGGCGTCGCGGTGGGGGTTTACGGCGTGCTCGACGGGTCCGCTTCGTGGCTCGGCGTGCCGATGCTCATCGCCGGTCTGGTGCTCGCCACCGCCGGATTCGTGCTGGGCGGACGGCAGATCCGGCGAACGACCTACCGGCCCGATCCGTGGCGGCTGCCGGAGACGCTGGTCGCGCTGTGCGGCGTCACGACCGCGGTGCTCGTGCTGATTGCCGACCCGGTGTCGCTCACCACCCCGGCCAGCCCGCTGACCTGGCCGGAGCTGCCGCTGCTGCCGACCGTCGCGGTGCTGATCAGTGTGCTGCCCGCTTGGTTCGCGCCGCGTCCGGCGCTGGTGTCGGAGGTCGCCCGATGATCGAGTTCTCGCACGTCAGCGTCACCTACGACGGGGCGGACCGGCCGGTGCTCCGGGACGTCGACCTCGTGATCGAGGAAGGCGAGCTCTGCCTGGTCGCCGGGCGTACCGGTGTCGGCAAGTCGACATTTCTCGGGGCGATCAACGGTCTCGTCCCGCATTTCACCGGCGGCAAGCTGGCTGGACGCGTCGCGGTCGCCGGGCTCGACACCGCGACGCATCCGCCGCGCGAACTGGCGTCGGTGGTCGGCGTGGTCGGGCAGGATCCGCTGGCCGGATTCGTCACCGACACCGTCGAGGAAGAACTGGCTTACGCGATGGAGCAGCTCGCTGTCGCGCCGGACGTGATGCGCAAACGCGTCGAGGAAACCCTTGACCTGCTGGGCATCGCCGAACTCCGCGACCGTCCACTTCGGACGCTCTCCGGCGGGCAGCAGCAACGCGTCGCGATCGGCGCGGTGCTCACGGCGCATCCGAGCGTGCTGGTGCTGGACGAACCGACATCGGCGCTCGACCCGACCGCGGCCGAGGAGGTGCTGGCCGCGATCACGCGGCTGGTGCACGACTTGGGCACGACGGTTGTCGTCGCCGAGCACCGGATGGAACGCGTCGCGCAGTACGCCGACCGCCTGCTCTACCTGCCCGGCGACGGCACCGTGGTGTCCGGTCCGCCGGCGGAGGTTTTCGCCGAGACCGATGTCGCGCCGCCCATCGTGGAGCTGGGACGACTCGCGGGCTGGTCGCCGCTGCCCCTCTCGGTCCGCGACGCCCGACGGCTCGCCAGTCCGCTCAGGGAACGCCTCGCCGAGCGTCTGCCGGCTCAGGCGGCACAAAGCTCTGGCGAAGCGGTCCTCACCGCGAGAGGTGTGCGGGTTCGGTACGGCGGCGTGAACGCGGTGCGCGGCGTTGACCTGCGGCTGGATCGCGGCGAGGTTGTCGCGCTGATGGGCCGGAACGGCTCGGGCAAATCTTCGCTGCTGTGGGCGTTGCAGGGCAGCGGACCCCGATCCGACGGCACGGTCGACGTCGAAGGCGCGGACCCGAAGACGCTCCGCTCGCGCGCTGCCCGCACCCGCGTCGGCCTGGTTCCGCAGACCCCGTCTGACCTGCTGTATCTCGACTCAGTCGGCGCGGAATGCCGACAGGCCGACGTCGAATCGGACGTCACACCAGGCACCGCGCGGAAGCTGCTCGACCGCCTCGTGCCCGGCATCGAAGACGACACCAACCCGCGAGACCTGTCCGAAGGCCAGCGACTCGCCTTGGTCCTCGCCGTGCAACTCGCCGCCGCCCCGCCGGTCGTGCTGCTGGACGAGCCGACCCGCGGCCTCGACTACCCGGCGAAACGGCACTTCGCGACCATCCTCGCCGACCTGGCCGCCGAGGGGCACGCGGTGCTGCTGGCCACCCACGATGTCGAGTTCGTCGCCTCCGCCGCGCACCGCGTCGTGGTCCTGGCCGAGGGCGAAGTGGTCGCCGACGGCCCGACCGCGGACGTCGTTGTGGCCTCGCCCGCCTTCGCGCCGCAGGTGGCGAAGATCCTCGCGCCGGAGCCGTGGCTGACCGTGGACGCGGTGGCGAAGGCGTTGGCGTGACCGATTTCCTTGGCCCCGCCGTCCGCATCCGGCACCGCACGGCGCTGGTGCTGACGGCCGCCGTCGTGGTCGGCCTGGCGATGTTCTGCTGGCCGTTGCTCGCCCGCAGCACCGTCGGGACCTCCGCACACGTGACCGACGCGCCGTTCGTTTTTCTCGTGACACTCCCGGTGCTGATCCTGATCGTGCTGGCCGAGCTGTCCAGCGGCGGACTCGACGCGAAGGCGCTCGCGCTGCTCGGCGTGCTGTCCGCGGTGAACGCCGCGCTGCGTCCGCTGGGCGCTGGCACCGGCGGGATCGAGCTGGTGTTCTTCCTGCTCGTGCTGGCCGGGCGGGTCTTCGGGCCAGGCTTCGGGTTCGTCCTCGGCTCGACGTCGCTGTTCGCGTCCGCGCTGCTCACCGGCGGGGTCGGGCCGTGGCTGCCGTTCCAGATGCTGGCGTCGTCGCTGGTCGGCCTGGGTGCCGGGCTGCTGCCGCGCCGGGTGAAGGGCCGGTGGGAGATCGCGATGCTGGCGGTCTACGGCGTGGTTGCCGCCTACTTCTACGGCCTCGCGATGAGCCTCTTCACCTGGCCGTTCCTGGCGAGCCACACCGCGCTGGACTTCGTCCCGGGCGGCCCGCTCGGCGAAAACCTGCACCGGTTCCTGGTCTTCACCGTGCTGACGTCCACTTTGGGCTGGGACACCGGCCGCGCGCTCACGAATCTGGTCGCGATCCTCGTGCTGGGCCCGGCGATCCTGACGGTGCTGCGCCGGGCCGCACGACGAGCCGCGTTCAGCTGAGCGACTGGCCGACCTTGTCCAGCACCTCGACGAACTGAGCCATGCCGGCCGCGTTCGGGAAGTGCGACGTGTCGATGTCGTGCACCTCGAACTGCGTGCCGGGCGTGCGTGCGTCGGCCTCGGCGATCATCCGGTCCTGCAGGGCGAGCGGCACCAGGCGGTCTTGGAGATGCCGGACGTAGAAGCGCGGGACGCGCCCCCACCGCTCCGGCGTGCCGCGCGAATCGGTCGAGCTGCGGCCGATGATGTCGTCCGGGGCCATCGCGTTGAGCAAGGCGTAGAACTCGCCGTCGGTGGCGTCCGCGCAAAGAGCCGCCTTCGCCGCCGTCAACGCCTCCGCCGACGAAGACCGCCAGTTGAACCGCATCGCACCGATCACCGCCGGATCGGCCGCGATGAACCCGAGCATCGCCCCGACCTGCGACGACGCGGCTTCGGGCGTCGCCAAGTACTCCTCCGGCGTCGGCAGATCGACACAGCAGAACGCGGCGTCGTAGACCAGCGCCGACACCAGATCCGGGACCTCTTCGGCGACGAGCGTGACCAGCGCGCCGCCGATGCTCGACCCGACCAGCACGACCGGACCCAGCGTGGCGGCGCGGCGGACGACGTCCACAGTGGTCGCGACCTGGTCGGCCACGGTCACGCCGGCCAGCGCCGACGGTTCCGTGGCGAACGCGCCGAGAGCCTGCGGAGCCTGGTACGACAGCCGAAACTGCTGCTCCGGCTGCGGCACCCCCACCCCGCGATACCCGCGCAGCACGAGTTCCGGCGGGGCGGCGGACACGCCGTTGGCACCGGCGGCGAAGACGAACGTCGAAGTCATGCCGCACAGTCAAGCGACCCGCCCGGCCCAGCACAGCGGGGAAAAGTGGATCAGGCCCGCAACTAAAGTCAGGAGTAGGAGTAGAACCCGCGGCCGGTCTTCTTGCCGAGCAGCCCGGCGTCGACCATGCGCAGCAGCAGCGGCGGCGACGAGTACAGCGGCTCTTTGAACTCCGCGTACATCGAGTCCGCGATCGCCTTGATGGTGTCGAGGCCGATCAGGTCGGACAGCCGCAGCGGACCCATCGGATGCGCCGTGCCCAGCTCCATGCCGCGGTCGATGTCCTCGGCCGAGGCGAAGCCCGATTCGATCATCCGGATCGCCGACAGCAGGTACGGCACCAGCAGTGAGTTCACGATGAACCCGGCCCGGTCCTGCGACCGGATCACCGTCTTGCCCAGCGCGCCGGTGGCGTGCTCCTCGGCCCGGCGGGCGGTCTCCTCGCTGGTCAGCAGCGACGGGACCAGCTCGACCAGCGGCAGCACCGGCACCGGGTTGAAGAAGTGGATGCCGACGACCTGCTGCGGACGGCCGGTGGCCATGCCGAGCTTCATGATCGGGATCGACGAGGTGTTGGACGCGAACACCGCGTCCTCGCGCTCGACGATTTTGTCCAGCTGCCGGAACACGTCGACCTTGGCCTGCTCCTGTTCCAGGATGGCCTCGACGACGAGATCGCGGTCGGCGAACTCGGCGATGTCCGTGGTGAAGCGAAGCCGCCCGAGCGCCGCTTCGGCGTCCTCGGCGGCCAGCTTGCCGTTGCGGACGCCGCGTTGCAGCGACTTCTCGATGCGCGCCTTGCCCGCGTCGAGAGCGGGCTGGTTCACCTCGGTGACCAGCACGTCCAACCCGGACCTGGCGTGCACCTCGGCGATGCCGGAGCCCATCAGCCCTGCTCCGACCACACCTACTCGTGCGATGTCGCTCACCCGTCCAACTCCTTCGTCACCTCGCCGACAGCAAGAAAACGGGCAGCACACAACGCACGAGGGCGTCTCGGACCTCAGTCCGATTCCGCCCTCGCGTGTCGTGTGCCTGCGTCAACGGCGGTACTCGTCGTACCCGTCGTCGTACGGGTCCTCGTACCGCTTGTCGTCCTCGTGGTTGTCCGAGGAACTACTCGACAGCTCGCGCTGCAAAGCATCGAAATCGGTGTCGTGGGAGCTGTACTTGAGCTCGCGCGCCACCTTCGTCTGCTTGGCCTTAGCCCGGCCGCGCCCCATGGCTCGACCCCCTCGCACAGGGGCGGGGCGGCCGGGGGAATCGGCGGCCCCGCATCGTCTCGACAGTTCTTTCCTGCTGACACCGTACCGTGTCCCGGGGGTTGGATGCGACGTGGCACGGTGTGCTCGTCGCGACAGTGTCCGCCGGACGCCGGTTACCGGCACGTCGATGCCGATCGGCCCTGGTCGGCGTGCCACGATGCTCGGGTGCTCCGACCCTTCGTGGCCTATCTGCGGGTGTACGAACCTCTGCGCGCGCTGGGCGATCCCCCCGCGCAACAGCTGGTCGAGGCCGTTTCCGCGGGCGGGCTCAGCCGGGTCGGGATCGGCGAACGCGAACAGTGGATGTGGCTCAAGTCACAGGCGGCCGCGCCGGTGCGTTTGCTGCCCGCGCAGCTGCGCGACGGACGCCCCTCGCCGAGTCTCGTCAACGACGTGCTCGTGCTGGATCCGGCCGACGTCCCCGCCGGCCACTCGGCCGAAGGCCCGTTCGCGTGCCCGCTCGAAGTGCGCGCCCGCTCGGCCGCCGCGTTGAGCACCTTCCTCGCCGACGCCGAGCCGGCGTTGCGGATCGCGGTCCTCGACTCCGGCGGCGTCACCGCGGATCGCGCCCGCGCCCAGACCAAGGCCGCGATGACCGACCTCACCGCCACCGCCGCGCACACCCTCACCACCACCTGGACCGTCCCGCTGCCGTGGTTTTCACTGGTCGACCCGGACGAGCGCAAGCTCGTGCTCGGCAGCGGCCCGGGCGACCCGACGCGGGAGGCGTCCTGGCGCACCCCGATGTCCGAGGCGCTGCGGCGGGCGTCCGAAGCGGGCGAGCTGATCGAGACGACCTTCGGCGACTCCGGCCCCGGCCGGGTGCTCTCGCAGACCCGCCAGTGGCTGGAGAGCTTCGACGCGGACTCGGTCGTCGAGCTGGATTACGGCGGTCTCGTGCAGCTATTCGCCGATTCGCTGCTGGACGCCGACTCCACCGCGGAGGAGGTCCACGACATCCTCGACGCGCTGCGCACCGGGAACGTCGAGGAGCTGGCCGAGCTGTTTTCGCAGCTGCGCGAGTTCTGGGGCGACCTCGCGGCTAAGGAGCACTCCAACTGACCCGCAGCTCGCCTACCGGTTGACCACCGCCGAGCACCGGCGGATGGACCAGGTCGGCCAGTTCTTCCGGCGCCTCGATGCCGAGCCGAGCGAGGACGGCCATGGCCAGCGGAGCCAAGGCTCGCTTGCTGCCGTCCGCGATCTTGATCGCGCACGCGGTGCCGTCGCCGAGCGTGAACGCCAGGACGCCCTCCGCGCCGCTCTTCGACAGCAGCCCGGGCACGGCCTGCATCAGCCGGGTGTCTTCGCGGCCGGTGCCCGCGACCAGCCACGGGTGCCCGCGCATCGCGTCGGCCACCCGGCGTTCGTCGGTGCCCGGCTCGGCCTGAACAAGGCGGCCGAACGACCGGGCGAGGCCGGTCGGCGAGAACGCGAACAGCGGCGCGCTGCAGCCGTCGACCCCGACCGCGGCGATGGATTCGCCGGTCAGCTCCTCGACCGTCTTCGCGAGCTGGACCTGTAGTTGGTGGCCTGGCCTCTGGTAGTCCTCGATGTCCCAGCCGTTCGCGACGCAGGTGGCGAGCATCGCCGCGTGCTTGCCGGAGCAGTTCATCGTGATCTTCCGCGGCTCGTCGGCCGCGCGCCGGGCGTCCTCGCCGATCGGCAGCTCGGCCGGGCAGGCCAGCGCCGAGGGATCGAGCCCGGCCGCGGACAGCATCGCGGCGACGCGCTCGAGATGTCCGGTTTCGCCGGAATGCGAGGCGCAGCCCAGCGCCAGGTCCGCGCCGTCGTAACCGAGCCCGGCGCGGAGCATCCCGACGCCCTGCAGCGGCTTGTTCGCCGACCGGGGGAAGAACGGGCTGGTCACATCGCCCGCGGAGAACTGGACGGAGCCGTCCGGCGCGGTCACGACGAGGCATCCGTGGTGGACGCTCTCGACGAACCCGTTCCGGACGACCTCGACGAGAATCGGCTGGCCGGTCATTCCTCGACGCGCCCCAGTTCGCTGTCCAGCAGCTGGTCCACAGTGGCCGCTCCGCTGCTGTAGCGCGCGGCGATCTCGGCGTTGAGCGTGTCCATCACGCCTTGGACCTGGCGGCGAAAGGAGGACACAGACGCTTCCTCGGCCGCGTACGTGTCCAGCGCGGCGGCGAGCTTGTCGTCGGTGAGCGAGCCGACGTCGGTGAGCCCGGTGTCGCCGATCAGTGCCTCAGCGTGCCTGCGGTGCTCGCCCGCGCGGGACGGTTCGAGCTGCTGGTGGCGGCCCGAACCGGCGGCGGGGCCGAGCGCGTTGTCGGCGAGGATCGACGCGAGCCGGTCGACGATGCTGGCTTCCCCGCCGGACGAACGGCGCTCCTGTTCCGCGCGCACGATGTCGATGCGGGCGTGCAGGAGCCGGCGCAGGTAGGACAGGTCTGTCTCTTCCTGCGCGGCCTCGTCGCGCCGCTCGCGCAGCACCGGGAGCGGCAAGTCGCCTAATCCGGTGAGATATCCCGGGCCGAGGACGCGGTCGATCCGTCGCCGCCCGCCGGGACGCACTTCGATCACGGGCACATCCTGCTCCACATTCCGCGACGACGCTACCGTCGAGTTCACTTCAGCCCCGCAGTCTCTGCGCTGCTTCCCGTCCGGGCGCCGCGTGCTCGCCCGGCACCGAGTCCGGATCGACAGTGGCCTGGACCACTCGGTCCTCGTCGCCCGCCAGCAGTTCCGCCCCGCCCGGCACCGAGCGCTTGACCAGCGCCAGCGCGATCGGCCCGAGTTCGTGGTGCTGCGCGACCGTGCCGATCCGGCCGACCACGCGCTCGCCGAGCTTCACCGGGTCGCCGGTCTCCGGCGTGATCTCCGGCGAACCGTCGAGGTGCAGCAGCGCGAGATACCGCGGCGGGCGGCCGACGTTGTGCACCTTCGAGACAGTCTCTTGGCCGCGGTAACAGCCCTTCGCGACATGCGCGGCCGAGCCGATCCAGCCGACCTCGTGCGGGATCGTCCGTTCGTCGGTGTCGACGCCGAGCCGCGGATGCCGTGATTCCACGCGCAGCGCGTCGAAGGTCCACGAGCCGGCCGGACGCGCGCCGGCGTCGGTGAGCCGTTGCCACCATTGAGTGAGCTGAGCGCGCGGCACCACGAGATCCGCGCCCGCTCGCGTCGGCCACGGCATCCGCCGGGCGAAACCGCCCTCGGGCAGCGCGGCCACCGAGTACGGCTCGGCGCCGAGCTCGACGCCGAGCACGCTGTCGGTCTCCGGGCCGAGCACCGAAAGAACGGCCAGTTCTTCCGTCGCGTCGCGAATCTCGACCTTGGACCAGAATTTCATCGCTTCGAGGTACTCGCGCAGGGTTTGCTTGCCGCCCTTGGGCAACGCGCTCGTGACGAGCGGGCCGGGGTCGCTGTCGAGGTACACCGTGTCGCCGGTGTGCGCGAGCACGAAATGGGTGTCGACGTGGCCCTGGCTGTCGAGGACGAGCGCTTCGGTGCCCGTGTTTCCGGCGAGTTCGGTGACGTGTTGCGAGATCACCAAATGCAGCCAGGACAAGCGTTCCTCGCCGGTGACGGCGAGGATTTCTCGGTGCGAGCGGTCGATCACGACCACTCCTCGGGCGGCGGTGCGCTGCTCGGCGAACGGATCGCCCCAGTGCCACGGAACTCCGGCTTCCGGATGGCCCTCGGGCGCGGCGACCGCGCGGGGGATTTCGAGCAGCGGCGAGCTGTACGGCATAGCCCTAAGGGTAAGTGAGTACCTTGTGGGGATGCGCGTTCTCGCCTTCCTCGACGGTTCACTGGCCGACCCCGAAGCCGCCCACCTCCGGGTGGACGACCTCGGCCTGCTGCGCGGAGACGGGGTGTTCGAAACGATCCTCGTGGCAGTGAAAAAGCCGCGGGAAATGCGTCCGCACCTCGACCGGCTCGCCCGTTCCGCGGCGATGCTGGACCTGCCGGCACCGGACCTGGACGGCTTCGCCCGAGCCGCGCAGGCAGTCGTCGACGCGTGGCAGGGCGGACCGGAAATCGCCCTGAAACTCGTGTACACGCGGGGTGTCGACGGTGATCCGGAAGGCAAGCCGACGGCGTTCGCGATGGGCCTGGAGGTCGACGAAAAGGTGCTGCGGGCGCGCACCGAAGGCGTCTCCGTGGTGACCCTGGAGCGCGGTTTCGGCCCCGAACTCGCCGAACGCGCCCCGTGGCTTTTGCTCGGCGCGAAAACGGTTTCCTACGCGATGAACATGGCCGCGCTGCGCGAGGCGGCCCGTCGCGGAGCCCAGGATGTGATCTTCACCGCTACCGACGATTCGGTCCTCGAAGGACCGACGTCGACGGTCGTCCTGGCGAAGGAACGGACGCTCTACACCCCGCCGTCCACTGTTGGCATCCTGCCAGGAACGACGCAGTACGCGTTGTTCCGCGGCGCGGAGAAGGCCGGTTGGTCGGTGAAGGTGGAGCCGCTGTCGGTGGACGACTTGCTGCACGGTGACGGCGTTTTTCTTACGTCGTCGGTGCGGAAGGTGACCCGGGTGCACACGCTGAACGGGACGGAGCTGCCGGATTCGACGGCCCTGCACGAGGAGCTGGTGGCGGCTTACGAGAGCGAGTACTGAGCGGCGTTCGCTTCGATGTGGGCGATGTCGCGAAGGCGGTCAGCGGCCGAGTCGATCACTGCTCGCGGGTCGGTGAATCCGTAGCTGTCGCAGACCAGTTTCGCGCGAGGCGGTAGAAGGCGTAGCCGAGGTCGTGCGCGCGGACCGGGATGCGCGGTGTCGAAGTCGATGAGGCCCACGATTTCTTCGCCGCGCAGCACGCAGTTGTACGGCGCTTCGCGGCGGAAATCAGTGCGGGCGGCCGCGGTCAGCGGATAGTTGCTGACCGCGCCGGGCAGGAACTCCAGCGCCTCGGTGTCGTCGTCGGCGCTGACGAACCGCGGGGCCGAACCGTATTGCCGACCCGCACGACGGTGTTCAGGTCGCCGACGAACTTCTCAGTCACCCACGACCTCCGAAATCAGCACCACCGACGGCGTGATCCCCTCTGCCCGGTACGCGCTGATCTTGTGGTGCCCGTCCACCAGCAACGGCCGCGTACCGGACAAAACCACCGCCACCGGACGGTGTCCGGAGCGGATTGCCGTGCGGTAGTACGTGACGCGGGCATCGTCGTCGTCCGGCCAGTCGCTCGCCGGGACCAGGCTCGCCGCCTCGAAGCGTTGCGGGCCGCTGACCCGGTATTGGCCGTCGACGAGCAGCGCCAGCAGTTCGCGCAGGGTTTCCGTCAGCGGCAGGCGTACCTGACCGGTCGCGAGCGCGATGCGCAGCGACTGCGGCAGCTCCGCCCGTCCTCCGGTGTTCAGCTCCAGGAAACCCGCGCCGCCGGTGATCGTTACCCGTTCCACGCTCAGAAGGACGCGTGGAACCGCACCAAGGTTCCGGGGCGTGCTTGAGCGAGTGCTCCGAGTGACTCCCGTCTCACGACCGCGACCACCGGATAACCGCCCGTGGTCGGGTGATCGGCGAGGAACACCAGCGGCGATCCGTTCGGCGGGACCTGAATCGCGCCGGTGAGCACGCCTTCGCTGGGTAACTCCGAATTGGACACTCGACGTAGCGGCTGCCCGGCAAGGCGGACCCCCACTCGGTTGGATTCCGCGGTGACTGTCCACTGTGTGTTGAGCGAGCTCGCGGGCTCGGCGAACCAATCGTCGCGCGGGCCGAGCAGGACGGGCACTGTCAGCTGCGACGGCACGGGCGCGGCGACGACCACGTCGGCACCAGAAGGAACACCGGTGACCGGACCGAGGGGGACTTTCGTACCAGCTTCTAACGGCGAGGGGCCGAGTCCAGAAAGGACATCAGTCGACCGGCTTCCCAGCACCGGCGGCACGGCGATGCCGCCGGACACCGTCAGGTAGCAGCGCAGCCCGGTGGCTGGTCGGCCGATCGTCAGTTTTTGGCCTGGCCGCAGCGAAATCGGCAGGTGCGAGCCGGTTTCCCGGCCGTCCACGGACACCGCGACCGGCGGTCCGGTCACCGCGGCAGTGCACGAAACCACAGCCCGGACAGCCAGTCCGCCCAGCACGGTTTCGATCCCGGCGGCGTCCTCGGCATTGCCGACCAGCCGGTTGCCGAGCCGTAGCGCGGCGACGTCAAGAGCACCCGACGGTGGGACGCCCAGATGTGCGTAACCGGGCCGGCCGAGGTCTTGCACCAGAGCCAGCGATCCGGTCGAGACGATCTCCAACGCGCGCATCAGACGCTCCGGAACCGCACGCGGAGGCCGGGCGTGAACAACGCCGGCCGCTCGGCGGAAGGGTCGAAAAGCGTCGCCTCGGTGTGTCCGATCAGGCGCCAGCCGCCAGGAGATTCTCTCGGGTAGACGCCGGAGTACTCGTCAGCGATGGCCACCGAGCCAGCGGGGACCCGGGTCCGCGGAGAGGCCAGCCGTGGCTGCCGCAACTGAGCGGGAAGCCCGGCGAGATAACCGAAACCGGGCGCGAAACCAGTGAACGCGACCGTGTAGACCGCGCCGGTGTGGAGGGCGACGACCTCGCCCACGCTGAGCCCCGCGTCTTCAGCGACCAGCGAGAGATCTTCGCCGGAGTAGCGCACGTCCAAAACAACTTCGCGGGCATCCCCGGCGGGCGGATGGTCCAGATCGGCCGAAGCCAGCAAGGAACGCGCAGCTTCCAGGGCACCCGCGGACGCGACTACCAGCAGCGTGCGAGCCCCAGGGACGATCTCCTCGACGCCGTCGAGCGCGGCTTCGGCGAGGGTCGCCCGGGCTGCGCTCATCTCCGCGAGCGAGGCGCAGTCGAGCAGGGCGGCGTGTTCACCGTACCGCCGCCAGCGCACGGCGTCTCCCGGAGCCTCAGCCCACCACGCGGCGCAGCAGCGCGGAGGCGTGCGGCTGCATTTCCTGGCCGACCATCGCGCGTTCCTCGACGTACCCGAGGTCGCCGTTCACCAGGCCGTACAGCCTCTGTGCACCGGTGACCTCCTTGGCCGTCGCGGTGCGGATGACCGCGTCGGTGCCGAGTTCCCAGGACGTCTGGCTGCGCGGTTTCCCGTAGTACAGCTCGACGATGCCGGAGCTGTGCGTGAGCAGCAGTTCCAGGGTGTCGTCCTCCTGCGGACGCCAGAACCCGGTTTCGCGGGCGGCGGGCCGCAGCACGCTGCCGTCCTCGTTCAGCAGCCACGAGCGCGCCTCGTGGTACAGGAACGGGCGGCCGTCGTGGGCGACGGTCAGCTGCTGGGCGAACTTGATCGGCCCGTCGATCGTCGGGTAGTCGATCTCGCCCTCGCCGCGCCAGACGCCGACGAGCGGCAGCAGTGCGAGGCACGCGTCGTTCAGGTTCGGGCCCTCGCGCAGGTTCGCCGTGTCGTTCGGGATCGCCAAGTCGTCCCACAACGGCAGGTTGCGGTCGCGCGTGCTGGCGGCCCGCTCCTCGGCTGCCGCGATGGCCTCGTCGCCACTCGTCATGCTGGTCAGCGCTGGTCGGCGTACAGCCGGTAGACGACAAAGACCGCGAACAGCACGGTGGCGATGCCCGCGATGATCAACAGGGTCGTAAACAAGGTCTCCACAGCGAGGACAATAGTCCGCCCCGGCTCATCTAGCGCTGCGCAGGGTCGTCGCGGTGAGGACGGTCACCGCCAGCAGCGCCGCTCCAGCCACCGCCATCGCGGTCTGCAGCCCTGTCGTGAGCGTGCTGCCGCGATCGAGAAGAGCTCCGAGCGCGGCGACACCGAGCGCCATCCCGACCTGTCGCGCGGCGTTCACCGTCCCGGCCGCGGTGCCGGTGCGCTGCACCGGAAGCCCGGCGAGCCCGACGACGTTGGTCGGGGTGATGCTCAGGCCGAGACCGATGCCGGACAGCGCCAGCGGGACGCTGAGCAGCCAATACGGGCTCGTGGTGTCGACCAGCAGAAAGGCGAAACTGCCCGCCGCGGTGATGACCAGGCCGATCGGGAGCACCCGTTCCGCGGTGAAGCGGGCGGCGAGCCTTCCGGAGAAGAACGCGAGAACGGCGTTGGCGACCACGTACGGCAGCATCTGCACGCCGGTCGTCGAGGCGGTGCTGCCCCAAGCCTGCTGCAGGTACACGGCGATCAGGATGGGCAGCGGGTAGCAGGCGAAGCCGATCACGAACGACGTGAAGATCGAGGTGGCGAAGCGGAGTTCGCCGAACAGCCGGATCGGCAGCATCGGATGCGGGGCGCGCAGTTCCACCACGATGAACGCGGCCAGCCCGAGCGCGCCGAGCACCGCGACCACAACGTTGGACGCGATCACGGCGTAGGTGAACGCGCCGATCCACAACGCGCCGAGCACCTGTCCGGGCAGGTCCAGCGCACCGTGCGCCGGATCGGACGACTCGCCGAGACCCCGGCGGCCGGCGAAGACCGCGAAGACGCCGATCGGCAGGTTGACCAGGAAGATCGCGGGCCAGCCGAACGCGTCGGTGATCGGTCCGCCGATGAGCGGCCCGATGACCAGCGCACCTCCGGCCACCGCGCCCCACGCCCCCAGCATCCGCGCCCGTTCGCGCGGCTCCGGATACGCGTGCGCGAGCAGCGCGATGCCGCCGGGGATGACTGCGGCCGCCGCGACGCCTTGCGCGACGCGCGCGGCGATGAGCAGTTCGAGCGTCGGGGCGAGGCCGCACACCAACGAGGCGAGCGTGAACACGGCGAGTCCGCCGAGGTAGATCCGCTTGCGGCCGTAGCGGTCGCCGAGCGTGCCGCCGGTGAGGATCACCGCGGAGAGCGCGACGGTGTATCCGTCGACAATCCATTGCAGGTCAGTGAATTCGGCGTGCAGCTCGTGTTGAATCGTCGGCAGCGCGACGCTCACCACGCTCGCGTCGAGCAACGCCATGAAGCTGCCGACGAACACGGCGATGGCCAGAAGTGGGCTCCGCGCAACGATTTTCGTTTGGGACACCCTCGCGATCTTGGGTCCTCAAGTCGGCTTGAGGTCAAGCGTCCGGAAAGCCGTGAAGGGCCCCTTGAGGGAATCAGATTCCCTCAAGGGGCCCTTCACGGACCGTAAATCAGGTGTTCTCAAGCAACCGAGATGGCCAGCTGGTGCAGGCCCGGTCCCTCCGCGGTGACGTTGGCCTCGCCGTTGCCGGTGCGGTGCAGCGCGCGCACCGTCCAGGAACCCTCGGCCGCGTAGAAGCGGAAGTCGCCGTCAGCCGAGGAAACGACCTCGCCCGCGAAGTCGCCGCCGCCGTCGAGCAGCCGGACGAACGCGCCGCCGACCGGTCCCTCGGTGCCGGTGACCTTGCCGGCCAGCACGACCTGGCCGTTGGTGTCGAAGTCCGCCGGGGTCGCTTCCTGCACAGGTGCGCTGCAGCCGTCTGCCATTACTTAGCTCCCAACTCGACCGGAACGCCGACCAGCGAACCGTATTCCGTCCACGAACCGTCGTAGTTCTTCACGTCCGCCTGGCCGAGCAGCTCGTGCAGGGCGAACCAGGCGATCGAGGAACGCTCGCCGATACGGCAGTAGGCGATGGTCGCCTTGCCCTCGTCGTAGCCGGCCTCCGCGTAGAGGTCCTTGATCTCCTGCTCGGACTTGAAGGTGCCGTCCTCGTTGGCGACCTTCGCCCACGGCACGTTCAGCGCGCCCGGGATGTGGCCCGGCACCTGCGACTGCTCCTGCGGCAGGTGCGCCGGGGCGAGCAGCTTGCCGGAGAACTCGTCCGGCGAGCGCACGTCGATGTAGTTCTTCGCGCCGATCTCCTTGACGACCTCGTCGCGGAACGCGCGCAGCGACAGGTCCTGGTCCTTGGCCTTGTAGCTGGTGGCCTCGCGCTTGACCTCGTCGGAGTTCAGCTCGCGGCCGTCGAGCTCCCACTTCTTGCGGCCGCCGTCGAGCAGCTGCACGTTCTCGTGGCCGTAGAGCTTGAAGTACCAGTACGCGTAGGCGGCGAACCAGTTGTTGTTGCCGCCGTAGAGGACCACGCGGTCGTCGTTCGAGATGCCCTTCTCCGACAGGAGCTTCTCGAAGCCCTCCTTGTTGACGAAGTCGCGGCGGACGCCGTCCTGGAGGTCGTTGCGCCAGTCGAGCTTCACCGCGCCGCGGATGTGCCCGTTGTCGTAGGCGGTCGTGTCCTCGTCGACCTCGGCGAACACCACGCCCGGGGTGTCCAGGTTTTCCTCGGCCCACTGGGTGGTGACCAGGACGTCTTCTCGGCTCATGGAAGCTGGCTCTCTTTCTTGGTTGGGTTTACGAGGACGCCCGCGCGGGGCTGAAACGCTTGATCAGCAGGTACACCTGGCACCCGAGGCAATAGTTGAACGCCGCGTTGAGGAAGGCGGCGAAGAGCGCGAACGCGGTCGCGACGACGCCGAGCGGCGTCACGCCGGTCGCGAAGCCGATCGTGCCGACGAGCGCGAACACGAACCCGACCGCTTGGGCGAACCGCAGCGGAGCGGCGTCCTCGCGTTCGGTCGGCGGCCCGAGCCGCGGCGCGACCACGAGCCGGTACAGCACCGAGTACGGCGCGGGCTTGAGCCCGACGAACGCACCGATCGCGAAGACCACGGTCTGCAGTGCGAGCAACGGCCACCACTGCGTGACGAGCACGACGGCGAGCACCACCGTGGTCACGATCGCGGCGAACCTGGGACCTCGCGGGTCTACGGCCGGTCCGGCGGACATGGGTTCCTCCTGCTCAGTGCGAGGGGAAGGGCGTGCGGGCAGCACGCGGCGAAGACGGGTACAGCGGAACGGCGCGAGACGTGCTTCAGCGCCGGCCGGAAAAAGGCAGACACAAGCTGCTGCGCACGCGGCAGAAATCGACCGCGCGGCGCTGCGTCAGAAGGGTGATGGGCAGCTCGTCCACAGGGGGGAGGGTACCCAGGCTCGCTCGCTCCCGGAACCATGTTCATTCCTTGGGACGAGGTCCGGATCCTGAGAATCAACCGCCGCGGGGCCGGGCTCTCTCCCCGTGCCCGCCGGCCCGGTACGCCGTGCGGAGGTCCGTGAAGGGAACCCTGACGGAATCAGAGTCCGTGAGGGTTCCCCTCACGGACGTCGGGGCAAGCGGAGCCGGGCGGCGAGAGGGTCAGTGCGACGCGGCGGTGAGGTGCGGGCGGAGCGCCTCGAGCAGCTCCGGGCCTTTGGGCACGCCGCCCACGCGCAGCAGTTCCCGGCCTTCCGGGTCCAGCGCGAGCGTGGTCGGCGTGCTGAGCACCGACAATGCCTGCGCGACCTCGGGACGTTCGGTGACGTCCAGGTCGACGTGGTGCAGGCCGTCGGTCTTCTCCGCGAGCGACGACAGAATCGCCCGCGTGTGCCGGCACGGGGTGCAGAACGTGGTGGAGATCTGCACCAGCGTGACGGCGGATTCCGGATCAAGGGCCTCGGCGACCGGAGCGGGGAGAGTGCGGGTCGCGGCGGCCGGTTTGGCCGCGCGGATCCGGCCGTTGCGGGCGCGCAGGACCAGGCCCGCGGCCGTCGCCACGACCAGCGTCGCCAGCAGCACCCACACTCCGGTCACCGGGATCAGCCTCCGTGGTTGGTGGACAGGTCGGCGAAGTTCACGTCGTGCGCTTCGCCCTTGAGCGTCACCGAACCGCTGTCCACGCGGACCGCGGTCGGCGTGACCGACAGCGGCAGCCGGGACGTGGAGATGGTCGCCCGGAAGTTCGGCAGCAGAGCTTTCTGCACAGCTTCCGGAACGATCGTGGTGCTCTGGTCATTCCCGAACTGCAGCCGGTAAGGCACGATCGAGATCGACTTCGCCTTGAGCTCGATCAGCGCGAAGCAGAAGATCTCCACCTTCTGCCCGGCCACCTGGACGTCGCCGGAGATCCGCAGTCCCGCGCTGGTGCCGTCGGCCGGTTCGCCGTCGGCGTTGGTCGGCGTCGGGTCCGGCTGCTTGCCCTGCTCGGTGTCGCCGTACTTCACATACGCCTGGGTCGACTGCTCGATCTTCAGGTTCTGGATCTTGTTCAGCGGCGAGACGCGCGCGAGGTCGGCCGCCTTGATCGTCACCGCGCCGGTGAGCTTGCCGATCTTCACCGCCTTGGTGTTGCCGGACGTGAGGTCCGACAGCGGCGCGATGACGTCCTCGAGTTCGGCGCTGACCCGCAGGTCGCGAAGTTCGCTGCCGACCGGCACGCCGTCCGCGGAAACCGTGATGTGACTGTAGTCACCGGAGAGCGCCTGCACGGTGAACGGGAAGCCGTGGATGGTGACCGACGGATCGTCGCTCAGCCCGAGCTGCGCGCGGGCTTTCTGCGAGATCGTGTGCTCGGCGAAGGCCGCCGCTCCGAAATCCGCACCGACCAGCAGGAGCACCAGCACTCCCAGCACGATGAGCCACCGCCGCACGCGCCTGCCGCGGCGGCCGTTGCCGGGGTTGCTGGCCGGTCGGTCGTCCCGGGTCACGGGCCTGCTCGCCATCGCCTCGGTTCTCCTGTTCGGGTGGATTTCGTCGTGGTGCGGGTCACGCCCGGCGCGTTAGACCAGGTGTGATCGATCCAGCACGAGCTAGGTGCCGGGGTGTTCACCCGCTATTCTCACTTAGCACCGACCGACGCCACGTTTGAGGCGACGAATCTGAAGGCGGTGCGGATCATGAGCTTGGACCTGCTGGTGCTGACGGGGGAACTCGACGCTACCTCCGTACTACCCGCGCTGGACCTGCTGCCGCACACCGTACGCGTACGCGAGCCGGAAGTGACGGCCCTGCTCGACGCGGGCCACCGGGACGTCATCCTCCTCGACGCGCGCAGCGATCTCGCGTCCGCGAAGAGCCTGTGCCGCCTGCTCAAAGGCGCGGAGGACGAATCGGGCACGCCGGTCATCGCGGTCGTCGGCGAAGGCGGTCTGGTCGCGGTCAACGCCGAATGGCGCACTGACGACATCCTTCTGCCCACCGCGGGTCCCGCCGAAGTGGACGCGCGGCTGCGGCTCGCCACCACTCGCGACGGCATCGGCCTGCAGGCGGACGCCGAGCTGCGCGTAGGCGACCTTGTCATTGACGAAGCGACGTACACGGCGAAGCTGCGCCGTCGCACGCTTGAGCTGACGTACAAGGAGTTCGAGCTCCTTAAGTACCTCGCCCAGCACGCCGGCCGGGTGTTCACCCGCGCGCAGCTGCTGCAGGAAGTGTGGGGTTACGACTTCTTCGGCGGCACGCGCACGGTCGACGTCCACGTACGGCGGCTTCGCGCGAAGCTCGGTCCGGAGCACGAGCAGATGATCGGCACTGTGCGAAACGTCGGCTACAAGTTCGAGCGGCCGGCGAAGGGCGCGAAGCCGGTGATCGCCGTTCCGTCCGACGCTTCGGAGCTGACCTCCCGCTGACTTTCGCCGGTAAGGTCGGTCTGTGGCTATCGACCTTGGCGACTGGACGACCGATCCCGGCGACGCGGTGCGCGAAGTGCTGCTCGCGGCGAAAGCGACTGACGGGCGTCCCGAGGTCGACGCGACCGGGCCGTTGCCGCGCGACTTCGAGGGCGGGCTGCATCTCCTCGCCCGCCTCGACGGCGCGCCCGCCGGGTACGTCCACCTTGATACCGAAGGCGATTCCCACGGCCATCAGGTCGCGGAGCTTTTCGTGCACCCGGATTTCCGGCGTCGTGGCGTCGGCACCGCGCTCGCGCGGGCAGTGGTCGAACGCGCCGACGCGGGATTCCGCGTGTGGGCGCACGGCGATCACCCTGGTGCGGCGGCGATCGCGGCGAAACTCGGCCTCGGCCGGCAGCGCGAAATGCTGATCCTGCACGTCGATGTCGCCGGTGCGGACTGGCCGGAACCGGTGCTGCACAACGGTTTCCGGTTGCGCACCTTCGTGCCGGGCCAGGACGAGGACGCGATGGTCGCGGTCAACGCGCGCGCCTTCGACTGGCATCCGGAACAGGGCGCGCTGACCGCCGCCGAGGTGCGCGCCGAAGAACGGCAGGCCTGGTTCGACCCGGCAGGCTTCTTCCTCGCAGAGAACGAGAGCGGCGACGTCGTCGGCTTCCACTGGACGAAGGTCCACGACCCGGTGCCCGGCCGGTTCGACGGAGACCCAGTCGGGGAGGTCTACGTGGTCGGCGTGGATCCTGCTACTCAGGGTAGTGGCCTCGGCAAGGCGCTGACCTTGGCCGGACTCCGTTACCTGCGGTCCCGGGGGCTACCGAGGGTGATTCTCTACGTCGAGGGCGACAACGCCGCGGCCTTGGCCGTGTACAACAAGCTGGGGTTCCAGCGTTTCGAGACCGACGTCCAGTACGGTGAGTGATCACGGTCGGCGCATGCGGTGACCCGGGTTACTTTCTGCGTACTAGCAGGTCACGACCAGGCCACGGCACCCATTCGGGGTAGTAGTCCTGCTCACAAACGGTGACTTGTTCACCTCCCGTTCATGCAACCAAGGACGACCGTCCACCGAGGCTGCCTAGTGTCCGGTTCCGGTGCGGCTCACCCGCCGCCAATCCCGACCGGATTCAAAAAGGCACATCTCCGAGTGGAGGAAATGCAGTGAAGATCATGCGGCCCCTGGGTGCCGTCGGCATCGTGGCGAGCGCCGCCCTCGTCCTCGCCGCTTGTGGCTCCGACCCTTCGGCGTCGAACAGCGGCTCGGGCTCGAACTCCGCCGCTCCCGCCGCCACCGGAACCGCCCAGGTCGACTGCGGGGGCAAGAGCCCGCTTTCCGCTGAGGGCTCGACGGCCCAGAAGAACGCCATCGAGGTGTTCAACCAGGCCTACAACAAGAAGTGCTCCGGCCAGAAGGTGAACTACAACGGCACCGGTTCCGGCGCCGGCGTCAAGCAGTTCAACGCCAACCAGGTCGACTTCGGCGGCTCGGACTCGCCGATCAAGGACGCCGACCTCGAGGCCGCCACCAAGCGCTGCGCCTCGCCCGCGCTGAACATCCCGCTGGTCGTCGGCCCGATCGCGGTCGGCTACCACCTGTCCGGGGTGGACAACCTGACGCTGACCCCGCAGGTCATCGCCAAGATCTTCAACGGCGGCATCAAGAACTGGAACGACCCGGCCATCAAGGCGGTCAAGGGCAACGAGAGCCTGAACCTGCCGGACAAGCCGATCCAGGTCGTCTCCCGCTCCGAGGAGTCGGGCACCACCGACAACTTCCAGAAGTACCTCGGCGCGGCCGCGAAGGACGTCTGGACCCAGGGCGCGGGCAAGAAGTTCGTCGGCGGCGTGGGCAACGGTGCGCAGGGCTCGAACGGTGTCGCGAGCACCGTCAAGGGCGCCGACGGCTCGATCACCTACGTGGAGAGCGCGTTCGCCAAGGACGGCGTCACCCCGGCCAAGATCGACAGCGGCTCCGGCGGCGTCGAGCTGAGCGCGGAGAACGTGGCCAAGTCGCTGGACGCCGCCAAGTTCGCCCACCCGGGCACCAACGACCTGGCGATGGACCTCAACGGCATCTACTCCAGCAACGTGCCGGGCGCCTACCCGCTGCTGCTGACCACGTACGAGATCGTGTGCTCGAAGTACTCGAACCCGGACGTCGCGAAGGCCGTCAAGGCGTTCCTGACGGTGGCCGCCACCGACGGCCAGCAGCCGCTGTCGGCCAAGGGCTACGTGCCGATCCCGCAGAGCCTGCAGGACAAGGTGCTGAAGGCCGTCAAGGAAATTTCCTGAACCGCCTAACTGGTACGAAGGCTGACAGAGACTGTCGATGAGCGACCAATCCTCGACGCGAACGCCCACCGGCGACCCCGGTGGGCGTTCGTCGTCCGCCCGAGCGTTCCCGGAGGATCCGATTTCGGACAAGCCACCCGCGCCGGCGCCGGAAGCGCCGCCCGCGCGGAAGAAGCCGACGAAGGTGCGAGCCGGTGACCGCATCTTCCAGAACTTGACCACCGGGGCCGGGATCTTCGTCGTCGCCCTGATCGCCTTGATCGGGATTTTCCTGGTCGTGCAGGCGATTCCGGCGCTGAAGGCGGACAAGGTCAACTTCCTGTTCAACCACGGGTGGTCGACGAACGACCCGGCCAACATGGCGTTCGGGATCGCCGACCTCGCCGAGGTCACCGTGGCGACCTCGCTGGTGGCGCTGATCATCGCGATGCCGATCTCGCTGGGCATCGCGCTGTTCCTCACCCAGTACGCGCCCGCGAAACTGGCCCGGCCGTTCGCCTACGTCGTGGATCTGCTCGCCGCGGTGCCGTCGATCATTTTCGGCCTGTGGGGCATTCTCGTGTTCGCGCCGGCGATCGAGCCGTTTTCCGAGTGGGTCAACAGCACCTTCTCGTGGATTCCGATTTTCGCGCCGGGCAACATCGCGCCGAACGTGCGCGGCACCATTTTCACCGCCGGGATCGTGCTCGCGGTGATGATTCTGCCGATCATCACGTCGCTTACCCGCGAGGTTTTCGAGCGCACGCCGACGGCGCAGGTCGAGGGCGCGCTCGCGCTCGGAGCCACGCGCTGGGAGGTCATTCGCACCACGGTGCTGCCGTTCGGCAAGGCGGGCTTCGTCGGCGCGTCGATGCTGGGCCTCGGCCGCGCACTCGGTGAAACCATTGCGCTGGCGGTGATTCTGCTGATCCCGCAGGGCCGCAACTTCGACTGGAGCCTCTTCGACGGCGGCGCGACCTTCGCCTCGAAGATCGCCCAGAACTACAGCGAGTTCAACAACCCGACCTCGGCCGGCGCCTATATCGCGGCCGGCCTGGTGCTGTTCGTGCTGACGTTCCTGGTCAACTTCGCCGCCCGCTCGATCGTCGGAAAGAAGGTGGGGTGACCATGTCGACCACCCTCGAACGGCCCGCGACGACACCGGCTTTCCAGCAGGTGAGCGCGGCCCGCAAGGTCAAAAACGGCGTCGCCACGGTGCTCGTGTGGCTGTCCTTCCTGATCGCCGTGGTCCCGCTGGTGTGGGTGCTGTACACGGTGATCGCCAACGGGATCAAGCGGATCCCGTACAGCAACTGGTGGGGCCAGGACTTCGGTTCGGTGCTCGGCGACGAGGTCGGCGGCGGCGTGCTGCACGCGATCATCGGCACCCTGTTGCAGGGCGTGGTGTGCGCGGTCATCTCGGTGCCGATCGGCCTGCTGGTCGCGATTTATCTCGTCGAATACGGTCGCGGCAAGCTGGCCAAGGCCACCACGTTCATGGTGGACATCCTGTCCGGTGTTCCGTCCATTGTGGCCGCACTGTTCATTTACGCGCTGTGGGTCACCACGCTCGGCCTGCCGCGCAGCGGGTTCGCGGTGTCGCTGGCCTTGGTGCTGCTGATGATTCCGGTGGTTGTCCGTTCGGCGGAGGAAATGCTGCGGATCGTGCCGGACGACCTGCGCGAAGCGTCGTACGCGCTGGGCGTGCCGAAGTGGAAGACGATCATGAAGATCGTGCTCCCGACGGCGTTGTCGGGCATCCTCGGCGGCATCATGATGGCGCTCGCCCGCGTGATGGGCGAAACCGCGCCGCTGCTGGTGCTCGTGGGCTACACGTCTTACGTCAACTGGAACATCTTCAGCGGGGAGCAGGCGTCGCTGCCGTTGGTGATGAACAACGAACGCGCCACCAACTCGATGGACCCGGGCAGCGTCGGCTTCGACCGGATCTGGGGAGCCGCGCTCACCCTGGTGCTCATCATCGCCGTGATCAACCTGCTCGCCACGGTCCTTTCCCGCATCGTCGCCCCGAAGAAGAAGTGAGTCATGGCCAAGCGAATCGACGTCAAAGACCTGGACATCTACTACGGCAAGTTCCACGCCGTGGACAGCGTCACGCTGAACGTCCCGCCGCGGAACGTGACCGCGTTCATCGGGCCGTCGGGCTGTGGCAAGTCGACGGTGCTGCGCACGCTGAACCGCATGCACGAGGTCATTCCCGGCGCTCGGGTCGACGGCCAGGTGCTGCTCGACGGCGAGGACATCTACGCCTCGGCGGTGGACCCGGTGCAGGTGCGCCGCACCATCGGCATGGTGTTCCAGCGGCCGAACCCGTTCCCCACGATGTCCATTAAGGACAATGTGGTGGCCGGGCTTCGCCTTGGCGGCACCAAGAACCGCAAGCAGCTCGACGAGATCGCCGAGCGGGCGCTGCGCGGCGCGAACCTGTGGAACGAGGTCAAGGACCGGCTGAACAAGCCGGGCGGCGGCCTCTCCGGCGGTCAGCAGCAGCGGCTCTGCATCGCGCGGGCGATCGCGGTGCAGCCGGACGTGCTGCTGATGGACGAGCCGTGTTCGGCGCTGGACCCGATCTCGACGCTCGCGATCGAGGACCTGATCGGCGAGCTGAAGAAGGAATACACGATCGTCATCGTGACGCACAACATGCAGCAGGCGGCGCGGGTTTCCGACCAGACCGCGTTCTTCAACCTGGCCGGCGTCGGCCAGCCCGGCCGCTTGATCGAGCTGAACGACACGGAGAAGATCTTCTCCAACCCGGACGAGAAGGCCACCGAGGACTACATCTCGGGCCGCTTCGGCTGATTCCACTGTGGACGGCCGCCCTGGTTTTCCTTGCCAGGGCGGCCGTTTTCGTTTCCGGGCACTAAAAAACCGCCACCCGCGCTTGGTCCGGATGGCGGTTTTCGTTGTGGTGTCTTTAGATAGTCAGGTCTTCGTCGTCGGTGCCGTAGCCCGGCATCCGGCCGGTGACCACGAAAATCATCCGCTTGGCGACGGACACCGCGTGGTCGGCGTAGCGCTCGTAGAAGCGGCCGAGCAGCGTGACGTCGACGGCGGAAGCGACGCCGTGCGGCCATTCGCGGTCCATCAGCACGGTGAACAGGTGCCGGTGCAGGTCGTCGACCTGGTCGTCCTCGGCCTCGAGGTCCTTGGCGGCGGAGACGTCCTTGGTCTTGATGACCGCCTCGACCTGCCGGGCGAGCTTGACCGCGGCCTGGCCCATCTCGGCGAAGTACGGCTTGACCGCTTCCGGCAGCACCGGGTCGGGGTGGCGGCGGCGGGCGGCCTTGGCGACGTGCAGGGCGAGATCTCCCATGCGCTCCAGGCTTTCCGCCGCGTGGATGGCGGCGAGCACGGTGCGCAGATCGGTCGCGACCGGGGCCTGCAGCGCGAGCAGCGCGTACGCCTGCTCCTCGCATTCGGCGCGCGCGTCGTCGACCTTCGCGTCGTCGCTGATCACCTGCTCGGCGAGGCCGAGGTCGACCTCCAGCAGTGCTTTGGTGGCCCGCTCCATGGCGTCGGCGACCTGAACCGACATCGCGGCCAGGTTTTCGGCGAGCTGATCGAGTTCCACATGGTAGGCCTCACGCATGAGCACACCCTACGACGTGGACTGTCCGAATACCGCATCGCTGGGTGAACCGCATATGAACCCCGCCTAACGAATCCGAATGATCAGCCGGTGTTGACGCTCTTGCGCGAATCGGCGTTGGCCGGCGGCGCGCTGGCCGCGGTTCCGGCGGGCTGGTTGCCCGGAAGCGGCGTGTTGTCGCGCAACGCGTCGAAGAGGCTCTTGGACTTTTCCTGGACCAGCACTTCGTTGCCGCGCTTGTTCGGCAGGCCGACGGTGGGCACGGTCATGAAGTTGATGTTGGCCGGGTTCAGTCCGCGCATCGACTGCGCGAGCGTCATCATCTGCTGCACGCCGAGGTTGTCGCCGAACGTGGCGTGCGCGAACGCGGTGATGAAGCCGGACAGTTTTCCCGGATCCAGCACGACATCCGAGGACATGACCTTCTTGAGCAGCGCGCCGATGAACGCCTGCTGCCGCTTGATCCGGCCGTAGTCGGAGGTCGGGTCGCCGATGACGTGCCGGGCGCGCACGTAGCTCAGCGCCTGGTCGCCGGAAATAGTGACGTCGCCGGTTTCGGCCAGCACCTTGCCGAGCGTGGTGTCGTCGATCGGTTTCTCGTTGTGCACGGTCACTCCGTGCACGGCATCGACCATTTCCTTGAACCCGTTGAAATCGATGCCGATGAAGTGGTTGATCCGCAGGCCGGTGATCTTCTGGATCACTTTCGTCATGCACTGCGGCCCGCCGACCGCGTAGGCCGTGTTGAGCTTCGCGATCTTCTGCTCGCGCACGATTTCGTCGGTAGTCTGCGATTTGGCCGGGTCCCACCGATTGCAGTCCGGGCGGTCGATTTCGAGGTCCCGGGGGAATGAGACGACGACAACCCGCTTCCGGTCCGCGGGAACGTGCGCCACCATCACCGTGTCCGACCGCGCGCCAGGGATATTCGCCGCGTCCCCGACATTTTCCTCGGACGACGCCCCGTCCCGCGAATCTGAGCCGACCATGAGGAAGTTCTCGTCGTTGGCCTGCGCGTCGGCGTTCTGGATGTCGGAAGAGTTCTCGTCCAGCGCGGAAACCTCGGTGAACTTGGCGTCGAACCACGTGACCGCACCCCAGGCGACTCCCGTGCCGATGAAGATCAGCACAGCGACCACAATAAGCGCGATCCGCCCGATCCGGATATTGCGCGCGATGTGCCGCTGCTTTTTCTCCTGCAGCCGGGTCTGCTCGGATTGTTCGGCGGGTTTCTCTTCTGCTTCGTCCTCTTTGTCCAGCAAAACGACCCGCTGCAACGCGGTCCGGGTCTGCTCGAACAACGCCATCGACCGGGTAGTGAGCCGCTCCCGCCGTTCCCGGCGCTTCGCCTCCTCAGCCGCCGCGTCGTCGTGCGCGGCCGAGAACCGGGCGAGACTGTGATCGATCTTGCGACGGTACTGAGTCGCCTCGTCGATCGCCTCCATCTCGTCGGTCATGGTGAGCGGATCCATCTCAGCCCGCGCCGCCGCGGCCGACTTCACCGGCGTACGCCGCGGCCGCTTGCCGTTCGGCCCCGCAACGGCTGGGCTCAGCTGCGTGCGCTCCGGATCAGCATCCGGTTTGACGGCCGGGCTGAGCTGGGTGCGCTCGGGATCAGCGTCCGGTTTGGCCACCGGGCTGAGCTGCGTCCGCTCCGGATCGGCTGGATGCTCCTCGACCGGGCTGAGGCTGAGCCCCTTGACCGGCGTGAACTGCGTCCGATCGCCCGCGAGCGCGTTCCCGCCGAGCGGCGCGCGTTCCGGATCCGGCCCACGCCGAGGCCGCTCACCACGCCGGCTGTCGATCGCGGAACCGTCGCCGTCCAGGGCCGGACTGAGCTGGGTCTGCTCAAGCCCCGGCCCCCGCGAACCACCACGCCTCTGGCCAGGCTTGCCCCGCAACCGATCCGGCTCGAGGGCCTGACTGAGCTGGGTCCGCTCGAGCCCGTCCTCCGGCTCCGCGCCGTCGACGCCACTGGGCCGCCGCCCACCTGCTGCCCGCCGACCAGGCGTGTTCGGACCAGGCACCCGGTGCCCGCCGGAGTCCTGCCCAGGCGCCCGCTGCGCCTCGGGGTCGGGCCCGCCCGGCATCGCCGCCGATTCAGGGGCCATCGACTGCCCCGCGGACTCAGCGCCTGCGGCCCGTCGCCTGGCCGGGCCGGGCATCGGCATCGCCGCCGACTCGGGACCGGCTACCGGTGGCCCAGCGGACGCTCGTCGTCCTGCGGGACCTGGCGTTCGCTGACCGTCTGGATCGGGCCCGCCCGGCAGCGGCCTTGCCGCCGATTCGCCTGCCACCGCTTGCCCAGCGGACTCCGGCCCTGCCGCGCGTCGCCTTGCTGGGCCGGGCATTCGCTGTCCGTCAGGTTCGGGTCCGCCAGGCATCGCCGCAGACTCGGGGCCGCCCATGGGCTGCCCCGCGGACTCCGGCCCGGTAGCCCGTCGCCTCGCCGGACCGGGCATTCGCTGCTCGCCTGATTGGTGCCCGCCAGAGTCTTGACCGGGCGTCCGTGGCCCAGCGGAATCGGGGCTAGCCAACCGGTGCTCGTCAGGCGGCAGCGCCGCCGAGTCAGGACCAGCGCTCCGTTGCGCGGCCGCGCCGGGATCCGCGACCGGCTGCCCGCCAACGCCCGCCACCCGCGGTCCGCCCGGGCCAGCCATGCGCGGCCCGTCCAATTCCGGACCAGGCAACCGATGCCCGCCGGAATCCGGACCGGGCACCCGCTGCCCAGGAGCGTTCTCCGCCCCGTGCGGCCGCCGAGGCCCAGGCGGATCCGGCGAAACCGGAACCCCACCACCCTGCCGAGGCCGAGGCGGAAGCCCATCCGCCCGCCGACGCCGAGGCTGCATCCCCCGCTCCGGAGAACCCAAATCCTGCTCGGCACTCCCCGGCAGCCCGTCGTCCGCACGCCGCCGCGGTTCTCCCGGCCGCTCGCCCAGCTCCGCGGACCGGCCTTCCTCAAACCGACCGCCAGACTCGGCAACCCGCCCACCCGGCTCCCCACGACGGCCGCCGGTTCGCCCAGCTAACTCGCCAGAACCAGTCTCGTCAGGACGTCCACCTGCCTCGTGCCCGCCCAAGTCCCTGCGACGATCACCAGGCCCGCCGACGTCACCAGGCTGATAGGCCCCAGTCTCCCGACGTCGCGACTCAGCGCTCCGAACCTCGTCAACGGCACCATCCACCGGCGACCCGGCAACATCCGGAGCACCGTGTCGATTGCCGTCAGGCACCGCACCGCCGAAAAGCGCCCGTCCGCCTACTCGCGCGGCATTCCCGCCGTTGACGTCCGAAACACCACCCCGACGATCCCCGTTCGCCCGACGGCCGCCGGACAAACCATCGCCATCGCCCGAAGAACCATCGCGCCGGTCGCCGATCCCGTTGACCTGGCCATTCGCGGGTACGTCCGCTGTCGGCCCGCTGGCTCCGTTCCGGAGCTCGGAACCGTCGGCAACTTCTCGACCGTGCCGACTGCCGACGCCATTGGCCCGGTCAGAGGCCACACCGTCTTCCGCAGCACCACTGTTACGGTTGCCGCGGCCGTTCGCTCGCCTGCCGACCGAGTCGTCGATTCCGGCCGATTCGCCGTGCCGTCCGCCGATTCCGTTGCCGCGCCCGTTCGCCGATCCGCTAACTGGCGGGATGTCTGCCGCGGGCTCGCCGTGCCGACTGCCGATTCCGTTGGAGTAGCCGTTTGCCGGTCCGCTAACTGGTGCGGCCTCATCGGGCTCGCCGTGCCGTCCGCCGACCCCGTTGCCGCGGCCGTTTGCCGGTCCGCCAACGGGCGGGACATCGTCCGCCGCGGGCTCGCCGTGCCGACTGCCGAAGCCGTTTGCCCGTCTGCCCACCGAACCGGCGTCTTCTCCGGCCGGTTCACCGTGTCGACTGCCGACTCCGTAGCCGTTTGTCCGCCCGCCCGCTGGTGCGGCGTCGTCTACCGCGGGTTCTCCATGTCGGCCGCCGACCCCGTTGACCTGGCCATTCGCCGGTCCACCCGCTGGCGCGAGGCCGTCTGCCGCCGGCTCGCCGTGTCGGCTGCCGAACCCGTTGGCTCGCCTGCCGGCCGTGCCGTTGCTGCCTCCGGCCAGCTCGCTGCCGTGTGCGCTCGCTGCTGAAGCGTCGTCCTCCGCCGACCCGCCGTGTCGGCCGCCGACCCCGTTGACCTGCCCATTCGCCCGATCGCCGCCCAGATCCGAGGCGTCTCCCGGCCCAGCGTGCCGACTTCCGAATCCGTTGGCGTGCCCGTTCGCCCGCCGCCGGCCCGGTTCGGCGGGCAACCCGGTGCGACCGTTCGCCCCCGAATAACCAGCGTCCGGCTCGGCCCGCCGTCGTCCCGGTTCGGGTCGTTCGGCGTCCGCGCGGCGGCGGCCCGGCTCTGCCCGGCGGGCGCCCGGTTCGGCGAGCCGGCTCACCGGCTCCGAGAGTTGCGTCCCGGCATCCTCGGCGAAGGCGGGTCGTTCCCCGGTGTGCCGCGCGACCACGTCGGACACGCTGATGCCGCCGTGAGTGTCCATCGAACGGCGGCGTCCGCCTCGGGGGCGTGCCGTGCTGTCGGAATGGCGACCGGTGCCGGGGGTGTTGCGCTCGTCGGGCACTCGGTCTCCTCTCGCACGTCAGGCACCAGGCTGGGGCGGCTTACCTTTGAACACCCGGCGGCTTCGCCGGGTCTCCCAGGACTCGTCGTACCGGGGGAGCTTTTCGTTATCGTACGGATACCCGCCGTTCGTGACGACACCCTCCCGCGAATTTCTTCACCATGAGTCGCCCTAAGGCGCACTGAAGCGGACGAACAGGTGAAGTTCGGGTTCGGTGAATGGAGTAATCGCAGACGTGCGTTACTCAGAGTGCGTAATTACCTGCGCGGTCTCGCGGTCATGGAAAGCGACCTTGTTGCGGCCGGCCCGCTTCGCGGCGTAAAGGAGATTGTCGGCTCGATGGAGCTGCCGCGGCCCGGATTCGGTGCCGTGCGCGAGGCCGACGCTGATCGTAACCCGAAGGCCTGGCTGCAGTTCTGACCAGGGATGACGAGCGACCCGCAGGCGTGCGGCGTCGGCGACCCGGACGGCTCCCCGATGATCGATTCCCGGCAGAACGAGAGCGAATTCCTCGCCGCCGTACCGTGCACAGAACGCATCGGCAGGCAGCCCCTCCTGCAGGAGATCGGCGACCCGACAGAGGACGCGGTCGCCGAGAAGGTGACCGTACGTATCGTTCACGGACTTGAACCGGTCCAGGTCGACCAGGGCGACGGCCACCGCGGCCGGCAGTTCGGGCAGCCGCTGGTCGAGGTAGCGGCGGTTGTAGCTCGAGGTGAGCGGGTCGCGAAGACTGCCCGCTCGGGCAATGTCGAGCGCCGAGCGCAGGTGCCGGTAGGCCCGCCGCCAGTCGCCGCGCGTCGCGAACAGGTCCGCGATGGACTCGTGCAACGTGAGCAGGTCTGGCGCGGTCTCCCCCGTTCCGAGCTCGTCGTCCGCCGACACTCTGACCTCCGCCACTCCATCGTTTTCGTCGTAAAGGAGCGGCGGCTTGAGTCATCGGTACGTTCGAAGGTGAATTTCGCTCAAGTGGACGACGGACTTCCGCTGATGTCACGCAACGGAGTTCTCCGCCTCAGAGCGCGGAAAAGGGCTTTTTGTCCTTGAGCTGCGCGAATTGATCACGAGCCCAGTAACTCGCGTCAGTCGTCGGATCCGTGATCCACTGTGTGTAATCGGCCCAGGAAATCCATCGCCAGCCGCCCACCTCTTCGGGATTCGGCCGCGGATCGACGTCCGTCCACGCGGCGAACACCGGACAGAACTCGTTCTCCACGATCCCCTGGAAGGGCGGCGTGCGGTAGCGGTACGTGGGCAACACGCACTCGAGGTCCTCGAGCCCGGGCAGCCCGAGTTCGTACGAAGCCCGCCGGCGCACGGCGGTCTCCAATGCTTCGGCTGGCGCGGGATGACCGCACACGCTGTTGGTCCACACTCCCGGCCACACCTTTTTGTGCGGCGCGCGTTGAGTGATCAGCAGGGCGTTGTCCGAACGGCGCAGGACGTAGCAGGAGAACGCGAGGTGCAGCCGCGTCTCGGCGTGATGACTGGCGAGCTTCGGCCCGGTCTCCCCGGTGGGCACGCCGTCCTCGGTCACGAAGACGACGCGTTCGGTTTCGGCTTCAGTGCTGGTGTCCACTCCGGATACTGAACACCACGCACCTACCGGCCGATACCGCGAGCCGGGTGGCCGTTTCGCCCGATTCGAGTGTCGGATCTTCACGCAGCGCTTGAATCCTCGTCCCGCCGGACACCCAGCCGAACGACGGCGCAGGCCAGACCGGGTGTCACCGGCTGCCGAGATGCTCGACGATCAACGAGGTCAACGCCTCCGGCGCTTCCTCCGCTACCCAGTGCGACACCTCCTCCAGCATCTCGAACCGGTACGGCCCGGTGCACCAATTCGCCGTGTCGAGCGCGGCGGCCGAGCCGAAGGCGACGTCCTCTGTGGACCACACGTACATCGCCGGCACCGAAATCTTGCCGATCTTCCCGCCCGGACGCCCGGCTCGGTACCAGTTCAGCGCGGCGGTGAGCGCACCTGGTTCGGACAGTCGCTGGACGTACTCGTCGATCTTGCTCGGCGGGATGCGCCGGTCGAAGATCTCGCGCAGCGCTTTGGCGTTGTCGGCCAGCATGCGCTGCTCGGTCGCGGGCGTTTGCCGCCACTCCGTCATATAGGCCGACCGCAGGTGCTGGTCCTCGTCCGTCCGCAGCGCTTCGGCGAGCGCCCCGGGATGCGGCGTGGACACCACGGTGAGGCTGCGCAGCCGGTCGGGGTGCTCGTCGGCCGTCCACCACGCGACCGCGCCGCCCCAGTCGTGGCCGACCAGGTCGAACGTGCTCCAGCCGAGCGTGTCGGCGATTGCCACGACGTCGGACACCAGCGACGCGATGCCGTATTCGGCCGGGCGCTCGGGCCGCACGTCCGGCGAATAACCGCGCTGATCCGGCGCGATCGCGCGGTATCCGAGCACGCCGAGCGTCGCCACCTGGTGCTCCCACTCCACGGCGGCCTGGGGAAAGCCGTGCAGCAGCAGTACCGGTCGGCCGTCTTCTGGGCCGGCCGCGATTGCGTCGAAGGATCCCGCATCGGTCGGGATCGTCAGCTGGTCGATCACGAGACGCACTCTACGGACAGGCACCGACAGTTTCGGGCGGTCTCTCGCTGTCACTGTGATCTGAGCTACATGGGAACAAATAAGTTGAGTCGCTCGTTGGCAACTTTGCAAGGCTTGGTCAGCGCCCCAGCAGCTGGCCGCAGTTGTCCGAAAGGGGATTCGACATGCTGATCCGCACCGACCCGTTCGCCCAGTTCGACCGCCTGACCCAGCAGGTCTTCGGCAGTCAGGGGACCGCGCCGCGCTCCGTCCCGATGGACGCCTATCGCTCCGGCGACGAGTACGTCATCCAGTTCGACCTCCCGGGGATCGCACGCGACTCCATTGACGTGAGCGTCGAGCGCAACGTGCTCACCGTCCGCGCCGAGCGCACCCCGGTCGCGGTCGAGGACGCGCAGGTCCAGGTGTCCGAGCGGCCGCGCGGCAAGTTCTCGCGCCAGCTGTTCCTCGGCGACACGCTCGACACCACGCGCATCGCCGCGGACTACGTCGACGGAGTGCTGACGCTGCGCATCCCGGTCTCCGAGAAGGCCCAGCCGCGCAAGATCACTGTCGGCGGCGCGCCGCAGGAGATCGACGCCTGAGGTCGCGAACCCAAGTTGTCCCCAGGTTGTCCACAGTGGGTTGTGGATAACCTGGGGACAATTGCTATCCGCGCAGGTCAGCTGGGGATACCCGCTCGCTCGCCCGGCTGCCGCTTGCGCACTAGCGGCGCGATTGTGCGGTTGAGGACGAAGTACTCCGCGACGACCACGCAGATCGTGATCGAACCCCACGCGCTCGTCGTGTAGATGTCGGCGAAGCTCAGCGTCGGGAAGATGCCCTGCATCGCCGCGCCGATGCCGAGAAAGCCGCGGAGCACGACCGCGGCGAAGCTCAGTGCGTAGTTGCGGATCATCCAGATGCGGTGGAGCTGGATCTGGCCCTGCCGGATGAAGGTGTAGCCGCGGTAGAGCGTGTAGAGCCACGCGACGGACAGCAGGTAGAAGGCGATTTGTGACGAGATGCCGTCGACCGAGAACGTCGCTGCCACGAGTGCGGCGACCGCGGCGAAGATCATGCTCACCACGTAGACGCGGCCGAGCACCCGGTGGAGTTTCGGTCGACGTGCGCGCAGTTGTTGGGCGAACTGGAACGGTCCGATCAGCAGCACCAGGCTCGCGGGCAAGGCGTGCAGCACGATCGTCAAGTAGTGCAAGGCGATCCCCGGGTTGAGCGGGATCCGGCTCAAGGTCGGGTCGCCGGTCAGGTAGGTCGCGGCGGAGAACAGCGCTACGCCGACGGCGGACACCGCGACGGCGGCCCAGGCGATCCGTCGGCGGCTGCGGCGGGGAACGGCGAAAGTCATCACGAAACTCCTGCTCGGACTGGGTCTGTGCAGTGAGCGTCTCGTGATGGCGGGGATGGCCGTGTCGGCGAGAATTGCGTAGATCGGGTGGTACGCGCGGGTTTGCCGTCGCTGCTGGTTCGGCGAGGTGTCGAGTTCGCGGTCGCAGTTGTGATGGGACCTCTGCGGTGCAGTGGAGTACGCGACGGCAGGGTTCCCAGTTTCCGAACCACTGCTGCGCAGGCAGCGGTGAAACTGGTCTTCCCGGCCGACGGAGACCGTCGTGTTTTGCCCTAGTGCCGCGGTGATCAGCTCGGCCGATCCCTGCTGGTCAGCCTCCGGAGTGCATGTCCTCGGCCTCGGGGACGCAGTCGTCGTCCGGGTCGTCCAGCCAGCCGTGCGGGAGCGTCACCTTGCCCGGCGAGCCCTGGCGTCCGCGCGGGCCGGTGGCGGCCTCGGGGAAGGGGGCGTCGTGGTCGAGCTGGGCGATGAGGTCGTCGAGTTGGTCCATCGACGAGAGCATCGCGAAGCCGCGCCGCAGCTCGGAGCCGACCGGAAAGCCCATCAGGTACCAGGCCATGTGCTTGCGGATGTCGCGCATCGCCTTGTCGTGGCCGTCGTGCTCGATGAGCAGTTCGGTGTGCCGGCGCAGGACGCGCGCGACTTCGCCGAGGTTCGGCCCGGCCGGAATCTCCCGGCCCTGGAAAGCGGCTTCTAGTTCGCCGAACAGCCACGGCCGACCGAGGCAGCCGCGCCCGACGACGACGCCGTCGCAGCCGGTCTCGGCGACCATGCGGAGCGCGTCGTCCGCGCTGAAGATGTCGCCGTTGCCCAGCACCGGAATGCTGGTGACGGCCTCCTTGAGAGCGGCGATCTTGGTCCAGTCGGCCTGGCCGGAGTAGCGCTGCGCGGCCGTGCGCGCATGCAGACTGACCGCGGCCGCGCCCTCGGCTTCGGCGATGCGTCCGGCGTCGAGGAACGTCCGATGATCGTCGTCGATGCCGACGCGGAACTTCACGGTGAACGGAACACCGCCTTCATCCGCCGCCTTCGCCGACTCGCGCACAATGTCCGCGAACAGCCGCCGCTTGAACGGCAGCGCCGCGCCGCCGCCCTTTCGCGTCACCTTCGCGACAGGGCAGCCGAAGTTGCTGTCCACGTGGTCGGCGAGGCCTTCGCCAACGATGATCCGGACCGCCTCGGCCATCGTCTTCGGGTCGACCCCGTAAAGCTGCATGGACCTCGGCTTTTCGTGCTCGCCGAAGGTCATCATGTGCATCGTGCCGGGGTGCCGCTCGACGACCGCGCGGGCGGTGATCATCTCGCATACGTAGATGCCCGCGCCGTACTCCTGGCAGAGCTGCCGGAACGCCACGTTGGTGATCCCCGCCATCGGAGCGAGCACGACGGGAGGATCGACCTGGTAGGGGCCGATCTTCAACGTGGGCGCGGTCAAGGTGGCAGTCACGCTTCCATTGTCGCCCGTGACGTACGGCACACGCATCCGGGCAGCTCCGCGGTCGCGAGACCATCTCGTGTCCAGCCTTGAGTAGTGCTACGGATCCGATCATCGCGCCGTTTCTCCGACGATGTCCGGTATGACCACGGAAGCTGCAACGCTCCACCGCTTGGCAGGCGAACTGGACGACCTCGGCCGCCGCCTGACCCACGTAGGCGCCGAACTCCGCGCAGTGCACCTCCAGCCCGAGTCGGCCACCGATCAGCCCGCGCTGGCCACCGACAAGCCCGCCGAGGCATCCGGCCCAGACGCAGCGGCCTCCCAGCCGACGCCAGGCCACCCGAGCGGCCACGCCGAGCTGGCAGCGTCGACCGGGGAGTCGTCGCAGTCGGCCTTCTCGCCCGGCCTCACTCAGCCGGTCAGCTCCGACGCGGCGGCGGAGGGCATTGCCGACGTGGCAGGCGCTTCCGCTGCGCTGGGTCAGGCCGCCGCGCCGGGCGAGCCGTCCGAGTCAGGCCGCCTCACCGAACAAGGCCACCCGGCCGAACAGGGCCGCCCTACCGAAGAGAGCCGCTCCACCGAACAGGGCCAGCCCGCCGAACAGGGCCGCTCCACCGAACAGGGCCGGGCTGCCGAAGAGGTCCGGGCCGCCGAGTCAGGCCGCTCAGCTGGGCCAACTCAGTCTCCTGCACCTGGTCACCCTGCCGCGCAGGGCTATCCGGCTGCTCCAGGCCAGTCGCCCGCCCCGGGCTACCCAGCTGCGCAGGGCGGCCCCTACCTGTACCCGGCCTACTCGGCCGCGCACGGTGCGGCGTTCCACCCCCACCCGGGTTACTACCCGCACAACCCTTACGCAGCTTCGTATTCCGCCCAATCTGCGGCCAGCGCGACCCACCCGTCAACACCGCAACCCGGCACCCAACAGCCAGGCCCGGACGGTCTTGCAGCTGGACAGTCAGCCCAAGAACACCCGCAGGCAACCGCCCAGCAGGTGCCGTATGGCCAGAGGCTCTTCGCTCAACCGCCTTTCGGCTATCACCGCTACACCCCATCTCCGACGCTCCGTGAGCGACTCGGCCGTGAAGGCGCCGGTTCGCGACTGCTGGCGTGGGTCGGCGGCGCGGTGACGTTGCTCGGGGTTGTCCTGCTGCTGATTCTGGCCATTCAGCGCGGCTGGCTCGGCCCGCTGCCGCGGGTGGCAGTCGGCGCCGCGTTCGGCGGAATCCTTGTCGGCGCGGGCGCTTGGCTGCACCGCAAACCGGCCGCGCGCACCGGTGCGTTCGCCCTTGTCGCCACGGGGATCGCGACGCTCTACCTCGACACTGTCGCTGCCACCTCCTTGTACGATTTCCTACCGGTTCCCGCCGGGCTCGCGGTCGGCTTCGCGATCGCGGTAGGCGGACTTTTGCTTGCGGTCAAATGGGATTCCTCTCTCTTGGCGAATGCCGTGGTGGGAGGATGCGGAGTGTGTGCGCCCCTGATCACTTGGGGCTTCACCTATGAACTCGTGACGTTCCTTCTCATGATCCAGATCGCGACCGTTCCTGTCCACCTCCGACGGTCATGGTCGCCACTTTCGTTTACTGCAGCCATTCCGCCCTTGACAACGGCGCTGATCGGTACCGGGCTGCGCACCTTGCCGGTGTGGGCAGTGATTGCCGCCGGTGTCGTCAGCGCGGCGACGGCGCTGATCACGTTGCGGCGTAACGATAATGAGCCCTACTCGCTGGCCGTGCTCGCTGTTGCCCCGCTGCCTGTCCTGGCTGCCGCACTGCTTCTGCACCGGCCGGAATCCGTGTTTCTGGCGGGCGGAACGGCGGTCGTGCTCATCGCGACCTGGCCCATCGTGCGGGGGAATTCCGGTACTGTCGCGGGAATCGCTGGCCTCGTCGCCGCGATGCAAGCGACTGTCACGCAGTTCGATGGCGGGGCGGTCCTGCTCGGCGAAGCGGTCGTGCTCGCTTTTGCGGCGAAGTTCACGCGGAACCGGTTCGCGCTAGGCGGTTCTCTCGCCTTCGCGGTGATCGGCGGCCTGTTCGTGCTCGGGTCGGAGCTGACGCTGCCACTGCTGATGCTCCCGCACTGGCATCCGCGGGATCTTCTTTTCGCCGCACTCGCCTCTGCTGCGCTTCTCCTCGCCGCCGCGATCGCGTTGCCATGGGCGGCAATTCGGCTCAATGTGGTGAAATCGGCCAGTCTTGCGCCTTGGCTGCCCGCAGGACTGTGTGCGCTCTACGGCGCTGCTGGTCTGGTGCTCGCCGCGTCCATGCTCGTGTCCCCTGGTCGGGTCGGATTCCTGGTCGGCCACACGCTAGTCACGGTTTCCTGGACGGTGGTCGCGTTTGTCCTTCTCCTGCGCGGGATCGAGGTGGTCGCGTTGCGGATCGCCGGGCTGGTGCTGGTGGCTGCCGCGGTGGCGAAGCTCGTGTTGTTCGACCTTGCCGCGCTGGACGGTTTGGCCCGAGTGGGCGCTTTCCTCGGCGCTGGCGTGATCCTGCTCGTGGCGGGAGCACGGTACGCGCGGGTTGTCGCGTCGCGCTGATTCGCGAGAAGTCCCCCGATCCGGGGAATCGAGAATGATCTCGAATCGGAGGATTTCCCTTTTGTGTCAACAAAAATTTACTGTAGTGACAGTGGCTGGAGACGGCCCGGGGCGTCCTCGGTGCGGGCTGATGTCGCGGAACTGTCGGTGGCTCGTGGTTACCTGGGAAACCTACCGAGGAGGTACCCGACCATGACCTACACCCACGACCCGAAACTCATCCAACGCGCAGGCGAGTCCGTCGCATGGCTCACCACCGTGACTCCGAGCGGCCGCCCCGCGCCGAGGCCAGTCTGGTTCGTGCTCGACGGCGAAGACATCGTGGTTTTCAGCCGGCCTGGTACGGCCAAACTCCGGCACCTTGCCGCCAACCCGGAGGTGAGTTTTCACTTGAACAGCGACGAACACGGCGGGAGCATCATCGTCGTCAACGGGCGCGCGCACATCGACGAAGCCAAAGCCTCTGAAGCTCCCGGCTACCTGGCGAAGTACCAACGGCATTACGCCGGTATCGGGTTCGCCGATCCAGCCGCCTTCGACGCCGACTACTCGGTGCGGATCCGGATCGTGCCTGAGAAGTCCTGGGGGTTTTGAGGGCGTTCCGGATTCAGAAGCCGACGTTCAGGCAGGCCAGCCGCCCACCCGCGGTTCCGGCGTGCCCGGGGTTGGTGTGGGTATGGGTTTCGTGGATTACCACGGACTTCGCCCGTCGTTCGCCGAATTTCCAGTCCACAATGGAGGTTGCATGACCGATGCCTGAGCGGTCGGTGGTGAAGTCGAGCCAGATCTCGTTGCGCGGGTTGGCGTAGGCCGGATCCACCGATGGCTTCACCGGGTCCGGCACGTGCTGGAAGTGTCCGCCCGCGGCGTCACCGGTGGCGCCGCAGGAGTTCACGTGCGCGTGTGCACCGTATTCGTGCTGCGGCAGGAGGCCGCTGATCACCAGCACGGTGGTGGTGCCGACGCGGCTGCCGGACAGGGCGGAGACGTGCGCCCTGGCCCCGGCGGGCACGAGATCCGGGCGGTAGGTGACGGCTTGGCTGCCCGGTGTGTATGCCGCGAACGTGCCGTGGGCGGTGGTGAAGCGCAGTGGTGAGGCCTCGGCCGGAGCTGCTGCGACGGTGGTGGCCGAGAGGCTCGTGACGGTGAGACCGGCGGCGAGGGCCGTAGAAAGGAACTTAGGGAGGAAATGCATGAAACTTCTCTAACTAGTCGGCGCGTGCCGTGCCATGTTCTCCACTCGAACGTGTGGAGGTCTCCCGGATCTCGGGACGGCTTTCGTTCGGGCGTGAGGTGCGCTGGGGCGTCGGTTGGGGCGGCAGCGGGAGCGGCCAGATTTAGACGTGGGCCAAGCCGTGCCGCTAGGCAGGTGGTCAGGCCGGGCCAGGCTCGGGTGGGAGCGCGGGCTTCTGTCTGGACGCAAGGCGTGCGGCCGCGCTTGGCATTGGTGCTGGTGCCGGTCGTGTCGCGGTGACGGAGTCCTGGTGCACTCCGCTGACAGGAACGGGCCGATGGGCCGGATGCGGCTTGGGCGGCGGTTGCGGCGGAGGCGAAGGCCGCTCGACTGGCCTGGGCGAGTTTTCGTGCGATGACGCGTTGGGTACTTGGCAGCGTGGCAGCGTCGGACTTGCCCGGCGATGCTTCGGCGAGCACCGGTGGAGCCTGACATGCCTGACGACCCGAACAGCGCCATGGGGTTTGACGGCCGTCGTGCGGACGTCCACGGGTCGGCAGAGGCCGGTGGACCGGTCGAGGCTGGTGGGTCGCCGGAGAGTGGCCGGCCGGCGGACTCCGGCGGGCAGGCCAGCGGCGGCGGATCGACCGAGGGCGGGCAGGCTAGCGGTGGCGAATCTCCCGGCGGCGGGAATACCGGCGGCGGTCAACCGGTCGACGGTGGGCTGGCGAGCAGTGGCAAACCGGCCGACGGTGGGCTGGTGAGCGGTAGCCGACCGACTGACAGTGGGTTGGACGGCGGTGGCCGACCGACTGGCAGTGGACTGGCCAGCGGCAGCCGATCGGCTGGCGGAGGGCTGACGGAAAGCGGCGGACCTTCGCAGCGCACCGGATCGTCGGACGGCACTGGCTCCTCGGAGGGCGGCGGGTTCGCTGCGGTCGGCGGGTCGGCGCGGGTCGGCGGGTCAGCGGAGCTAGACGACGACGTCGAGCACACTGGCGAGACGCGGAACCAGATGCTGCAGCGGAACGTCGGCGAGCTGTTGCAGGAGTTGCGGGTCGCGCAGGCGGGCGTTCAGATCCTTTTCGGATTCCTGCTGTCGGTGGTCTTCACGGGCCGGTTCCACGACGCCAGCGGGTTCGAGAAGACGCTGCACCTGCTGGCGGTGCTGCTCACCGTCGCGGCGACGGCGTTGCTGATCGCGCCTGCGGCTTGGCATCGCATGCTGTTCCGGACTGGGCGGCGGGAGGAGATCCTGCGGGTTGGCAACCGGGTCGTGCTTGTTGGCTTTGGGTGTCTTGCCGCGGCGATCACGGTCACCGTGGCGCTGATCGCGAAGGTCTCTTTCGGACCGGTTGCGATGGGGCTCGTCGGTGGGATGGCGGTGTTGCTGTTCGGGCTGTTGTGGTTCGCGGTGCCGGGCATGCTCGTCGGCGACCAAAGGCGACGCGACGGTCACTGAGCGGCGTCGGTGCGTGCCGGATTTGTCCTGCACAGGACAGAAATGGAGCTGTTCATCGAGCCGTCGGCAATTGTTGCCGTAGCGGTTGGGGCCGGCCCGTAGCTTCCTGCTCGTGACTGACTCTTCACGGCGGAACTTCCTGCGCGGTGCCGGAATCCTCGGTGCCGGCGCGGCGGTGTCCGCGCTGCCTGGTCTGAACGGGATCGCCGCGGCTGATCCCAGTGTCGCTCGCCGGCCGGACGGTGACAGTCCGCGGTTCACGATCGCGGTCATGCCGGACACCCAGTACCTGTTCGACGAGGACCGGGGCGACTCGACGCCGGTGGACGCGTCGTTGTCGTACGTGCTGCGCCACGCGCACGACGACAACGTTGTCTTCCTCGCGCACCTCGGCGACCTCACGCAAAACGGGCAGGCGCGGGAGTTCGCGGGCATCAGCCGGTCGTTCCAGGCGCTCGACCGGTTCCGGTTCCCGTACAGCACGCTCGCGGGCAATCACGACATCGACGGCTCCACCGACGACCAGCGCGGGCGCACGCCGTACCTCGACGCGTTCGGGCCGCAGCGGCAGCGGAACTCGCCGACTTTCCGCGGCTCCTCGAAGGACGGCTACAACACCTACCACGTGTTCCGGGCCGCCGGTCGGGAGTGGCTGGTGCTCGCGATGGACTGGCGTCCGTCGGCGGGCGGTTTCGCGTGGGCGAAGCAGGTTCTCGCGCAGCACCCGCGGATGCCTACCATCCTGACGATCCACGAGCTGGTCAACTCCGACGAGCAAGGCAAGGCCTTCCTGTCGGACTTCGGCCAGCAGGTCTGGGACCAGTTCGTCAACGAAAGCGACCAGATCTTCCTGACCCTCAACGGCCACTACTGGCCGCCGAGCCGTCTGGTGAAGCGCAACGCCGCCGGCCACGACGTCCACCTGCACCTCACGAACTACCAGGACCGCTACTACGGCGGCAGCGGCATGATCCGGCTGTACCAGTTCGACGTCGCCCGCGGCGTGATCGACGTCCGCACCTTCTCGCCGTGGCTCGACGGCAAGCGCGACCTCACCGAACTCGAGCGCATCGAGGCCGAGCGCAGCACCGACGTCGACTACTTCAGCATCGACATCGACTTCGACAAGCGGTTCGCCGGTTTCGCGCCCGTTCCGGTGCCGCCGGCCCGCCCGGTGAAGCCGCAGCTCGTGCCGGGCACCGTCGCGTACTGGCGGTTCGAGGGCGGCCGCGCGGGCTCTCCGGTGCCGGACAACGCGGTGATCAAGGACCTCACCGGCCGCGGCAACGACCTGCGCCGCATGACCGTGCCGGGCAGCGGGCCGACGGCGTTGACTTACTCGGCGGACTTCGCGTCTCGCCAACCATCGCGGGCGAGTCTTCGCTTCGACGGCGCGCGCAATCCCGGTCGGGGCGCGTACCTCCAGACCGTCGACAGCGCACCGATGAACAGCCTGACCTTCCAGCGCGGTTACACCGTCGAAGCGTTCGTCCGGCTGCCGGAAGACTTCCGCGACGGCACCCACGGCTGGTGCGGCATCTTCGCGCGCCTCGGCAACGGCGGCGCGGCCGGGAAGTCCGGCGATGACCCGAACGAATCGGCCGCGACCTTCAGCGTCTCGGACGGCGCGGAGCTTCAGTGGGCGGTGTTCCCGTTGAACCAGAACGGGATCTCGACCAACTGGGGCCACGAACTGCCGCTGGCGAAATGGTGGCACGTCGCGGTCGTCAACGACGGGTGGCGCAGCACGCTGTACGTCGACGGCTGTCCGCTGCTGCGCAATCCCAAGACACCGGCGATCGGCCTGGCCAATCCGGGCGGCGGCTGGCTGATCGGCGCGTCGTCGTACCGGGGCAAGGTGGAGCGCAGCTTCTACGGCGAGATCGGCGAGGCCCGGGTGGTCGACCGGGCGCTGGCTCCGCGGGAATTTCTGCTGGGCTGACCGGCGGCGTCGAGTGGCCGCTCGGCAATTGCGGCTGGCGACCACGGTTCGCGAGGCGGACGCGGCGGCTGGGGATGAGGGAAAGTGGCGCGGCGGCTCGGGATTACGGAAGACGGGTGCGGCGGCTGGGGTTGCGGAAGACGGGTACGCGGCTGGGGATTGCGGAACCGACTTGTTGGCGGAAGGCCGATACGGAATCCAGCTCGCTATTCCGATTGCGCAGCAGGCAAATTCGACTGGTGCGACCGTTCGGGGGTATTAGCAAAACTGATGGCTTCGGCCAGTCGGGCTAATCGGGGAAGGGTTTGTAATGGCCAGCAGTTAAGAGCATCGGAGTGGCTGGTCGCGAATTCGTCGGTGGCGAGCGTTGGCCGCGGGGCATTTTTTCGCGGCCAGCGCTGTTCCGATGAGTGGGACGCAGGTCTGCTGTGCGGAGGGCACGCGGAAATCGGCGAGCGTTCCCGTGCCGGGGACTGGGGCAGGGAACGTCGGTGTGCGACCGGAGGCGGTCCAGCGTCGATGCTGGGACGGGATTCCGGGGGCATGGCCGGTGCCGTTGCCGGAACCGGTGCTGATGCCGGAGTCGCGTTGCCTGGTCGGCACGGATGCCGGGGCTCGGGCTGACGCCCGTTGCCGGGACCAGCGCCTCCGCCTTCGACGGTGACGCCGGGTGGTGCGTGTTGCCGGACCAGCGCGGATGCCCTGGCTGGCGGTGGAGCTCGTTGCCGGGGCCAGCACGGGTGCTGGAACCGGTGGTCGAGCCGGGACCGGCGTCGTTGCCGGGACTGGTGCTGACTTGCTTTGTCGCCGGGTCAGCGTCGTTGCTGGAACTGGCGGCTTAGCCTGTTTGTCGCTGGACCGGCGTTGTTGCTGGAGCTGGCGGTCAAACCTGCTTCGTTGCCAGGTCAGCTTGTTGCTGGAGCCCGTGGTCAGGCCGGAGTCGGATGCCGCGCCAGCGTCGTTGCTGGAGACGGTCGCCGGGTTGAGCCCGTGCTGGCCAGCGTCGTTGCTGGGCCAGCAGTGGGGCCGGGAATCAGTGCCGGAACTGGCGTTTGGCTGGAGCCCGTTGCCGGAACGGGACCTCGTCGCCTGGACCAGTGCTGATTCCGGGACCGGTGTTCGTGTCGGAGTTCCGAGGCCGGGTCCAGTCCGGTTCGGGTACGCCGAGCCAGGCCTGGGGACCAGCCCGGTCCAGTCCGCGGAGTCGCGCCGACGCAGCCGGGGTACCGGTCCGATCCGGACCGGCCGTGTCAGCCCTAGCGCGCCAGACCGAGGACATCGTTCGATGACCCGAGCCGGGCGCTCTAGCCCGAGAGCTAGGACTGAAAGTCCAGCTCAAGCCGCGTGCTCCGGTCTGAGGACCAAGACCGAAAGCCCTGCCCGCGCCGGGCGCTCCAGCCCGAGAACCGAGGCCGAAAGCGCTGCCCAAACCGAATGCTCCGACCCCAGGACCAAGACCACAAGTCCGGCTCAGGAACCCAGTCAGGCATCCGCCCAGCTGAAGAACCCTGCCGAGCAACCGGTCCGTCCGCGCCGGGTGGAGAACCCAGTCGGTTGGCAAGCCGCGCAGCTCAGGCCGGGAACCCCACCGAGAACCCAGTCCGAGCACGTCAGATCGTGGACCCGACCACGAGCCCGACCACGCGCTCACCAAGAGCCCAGCCACGAGCCCGACCACGAGCCAGGCCGGAAACCCGGCCATGGACCCAGTCGCGAACCCAACCCGCGGATCAGGCGGTCAGCCTTCCCCACGAATAGTCCTGTTTCGCGAGCTTCAGGTACACGAACAGCTCCGTCGCGACGACTCCCGCGATGGGCCGTACCTCGTCGCCGAGTACGGACAGCAGGTGGTCGTCGTCGCGGCACAGCAGTTCCGCCAGCAGGTCGAAGCGGCCCGAGCAGAGTGCCACCTGGTGTACGTCGGCGACCTTGGCCAGTTGCTGGGCCACTTCGCGGGCGTCTCCGTCCACCGTGATGCCGACCATGGCCCTTCGGGTCAGGTCGACGTGTTCCGGCGAGGTCACGGCGACTATCTGCACCATTTCCTCTCGCAGCAGCCGTTGTACTCGCTGCCGCACCGCGCCTTCCGAAAGACCCACCGCCTTGGCCAGTGCGGTGAACGACGCCCTGCCGTCTTCCTGTAACAGCGTGATGAGCGTCCGGTCGGTCCCGTCTAGCGCTCTCGGAGCACGCGGTTCCTCGATTTTCGTACGGTTTTCGTCACCCATGCCGTCCCTCCCTGTGTTTCGGCATGTGATTCGTCAGACGCGCAGCGTATCGGCAGGAGCCGGAGAGCAGGAGACCCTTTCCCGTTTTCTTCTCCAGATGGCGGACATGCGGCCGCCGTTCTGGCTCGGGCAAACGCCGGGTACGGTCGCGGACCGCCGATCTTGAGGAGGAATATTCCAATGACCGAAGCCGTCGCCGCGCCGGTGGTGCCGGCCAAGGGGCTCCGCTCGAACGCGCTGGGCATGGTGTCTTCGACGGTGATCGGAATGTCGTCGACCGCCCCGGCTTATTCGATCGCGGCGACGCTCGGGTTCCTCGTGCTCGCCGGAACGGGGTTCAAGGCCGCCGCGTTCGTGTTGCTGTCGTTCGTCCCGGTGCTGTTCGTCGCTTTTGCCTTCCGGGAACTCAACGCGGCCGAACCCGATTGCGGCACCAACTTCACCTGGGCGACCCGCGCGTTCGGCAGTCGCGTCGGCTGGATGACCGGCTGGGTCGTCCTCGTGGAGCAACTGCTGGTGATGAGCAGTCAGTCGGCGCTGACCGGCCGGTACACCCTGCTGCTGTTTGGTCTAGACGACCTGGCCGGCAACCGCGCGGTGACGACGGCGATCGGGGGCGCGTGGCTGCTCGCGCTGTGCTGGCTGTGCTACCGCGGCATCGAGGTGTCCGCACGGGCGCAGTGGGTCCTCCTCGGCATCGAACTCACCGTCCTGGTGATCTTCTCCGCCGTAGCGCTTTCGCGCGTCTACAGCGGCACTGCGGGCCCGCAGGCGACGACGCCGCAGTGGGACTGGCTGTGGCCGAACGGGGTCAGTGTCGGGACGGCGGTGTCGGCGGTGCTGCTCGCGGTCTTCATCTACTGGGGCTGGGAGAGTTCGCTTTCGGTGAACGAGGAATCGGCTGATCCGCGGCACGCGCCGGGCCGGGCGGCGATCCTCTCCACCGTGCTGCTGGTGCTCAACTACCTGCTGGTGACCGTCGCCGCGCTGGCTTTCGCGGGCGTCGGCGAGCACGGGATCGGGCTGGCCAACGAGGCGAACGCCGAGGACGTGCTCGCCGGGCTGGGCGGCGCGGTGTTCGGGACGTCCGGGTTCGGCAAGGTCATGGGGGTGCTGCTGATCGTGTCCGTGCTGACCAGCGGTGCGGCCACGAGCCAGGCGACGATCATGCCCGCCGCGCGCACGACGTTGTCGATGGCCAGTCACGGCGCGCTGCCCAAGGTGTTCGGCCGGGTGCACCCGAAGTACCAGACGCCGTCGGTGACGACGTGGGCGTTCGGGTTGGTGTCGCTCGCCTTGTACGTGCTGCTGGCGTTGTGGAGCCGCAACGTACTCGCGGATTCGGTCGACGCGGTCGGGCTCACGATCGCGATCGAGTTCACGGTGACGGCGCTTGCTTGCGTATGGGTGTTTCGCCGGACGCTGTTGTCGAGCGTGCGCAACTTCCTGCTTCGCGGGTTACTGCCCTTCGTAGGCGGCGTGTTCTTCCTGGCGGTACTGGTGCTCGCGGCGATCGCGTACGCGAAGCCTGACGCCGGAGAGACCACTGTGTTCGGCATCGGCGGTGTCGCGGTGATCGGCGTCGTAGCGATCCTCGTTGGCTTCCCGTTGATGTTTGCCGTGCAACGCGCCTGCCGTGACTTCTTCGCCGGGCGACGTCTGACGCGCGGCGCCGTTGCCCGCGACGGTCAGACCATCGAGAGCTAGCAGCGGCGAAGCAGGTCTTCTTCGGTTTCGCGGCGTACGAGGAGCGTCGCGTGTCCGTCGCGGACGCCGACGAGTGGTGGGCGGCCGACGAGGTTGTAGTTCGACGCCAGCGAGTGGTGGTAGGCGCCGGTGCACGGTACGGCCAGCAGATCGCCGACGTGGATGTCGTCGGGCAGGCAGACGTCCGCCAGCACGTCGCCGGACTCGCAGTGCCGTCCGACAACCGTCATCGGCGTACGCGCGGCCTTCGTGCGACGGCCGACGAGACGCGCGGTGTAGCGCGCGCCGTACAGCGCGGGGCGTGGGTTGTCGCTCATGCCGCCGTCGACAGCGACGAAGGTGCGCGCGCCGCGTTTCACGGCACACACGCGGTAAACAGTGATGCCAGCCGGTCCGACGATCGCTCGGCCGGGCTCGATTGTCAGTCGTGGCAACGGGAAGTCGCGTGACGAGCATTCGTAGCCCAGTGCGACGCGGAGGCGTCGTGCGTACCCCTCGAGGTCGAAGGACGCTTCACGGTCGGCGTACGGCACTGCGTGGCCGCCGCCGAGATCCAAGTCGCGCAAGGTGATTCCGTAGTGGTCGCGGATGCGGACGAGGACTTCGACCATCTTCCGCGCGGCTTCTTCGTAACGGTCCACACGGGACACTTGCGAGCCGATGTGGCAGTGCAGTCCCGTTAATTGGAGGCTCGGTTGCGAGAGCACTGCTGCGACAGCGCGGTCGACGTTGTCGCGTACATCGGGGCGCAGCGAGAAGCCGAACTTCTGTCCTTCGGTGCCTGTCGTGATGGCGGCGTGCGTGTCGCCGCTGACGCCCGGCGTGACGCGGATGAGAACGCGTTGTGCGCCATGGGCAAGGGTGCCGAGTTGTTCGATTTCGTCGAGAGAGTCGAGGACGATGCGGCCGACGCCGTACTGCAGCGCGGCTTTCAGGTCTTCGGGCGTCTTCGCGTTGCCGTGCAACAGAATGCGCTCCGCGGGAAAACCGACAGCGCGCGCGACGGCGATCTCGCCGGCGGAGCACGTGTCGAGTGACAGTCCTTCTTCGGCGACCCAGCGCAACACTGCTCGCGTACAGAGCGCCTTGCTCGCGAAGGCGACGTCAGCCTCCGGCAGCGCACGGCGATACGCGCGGGCCGTGCTGCGCACCTGTTCCTCGTCGAGAAGGTAAGCGGGCGTACCGAAGCGCGCGGCCAAGTGGCTGACCGGCGCGCCAGCGAAGAGCAACTCACCGCCTTCGCCGAGCTTCGTGCCTTGCGGCCAGAGTCCCGGTTCTAGATGGTCGGCGGCCTCGCAGCCAAGACTCGGGAGCAGCTCGCTGAGCGTCACGGTTACCTCCGGTCGATGTCGATCGCGGCGAACATCGCCAGCACACGCCGCCGACCCCGGACCGGGGCGTCCCGGCAACGGGCCCCTGACGGTCCCGGCGGTCGTGCTGACGTGTTCTTAACGCGCGAGTAACCTCCGCCACACCCCGGTTGAGCTGGGCTTTGCTGAGTTTTCCGGGGCCCGGCCGTCTTATCGGACATGGTTGAACAGATGACAGACTTCGCGAGCGAGACCGAGCCGTACCGGCACGAGCTGCGGGTGCACTGCTACCGGATGCTGGGTTCGTTCGACGAGGCGGAAGACCTGGTCCAGGAGACTCTGCTGCGCGCGTGGCGCGGCCGTTCGACGTACGAGGGCCGCGCGAGCCTGCGGGCGTGGTTGTACCGGATCGCGACCAACGCGTGTCTGGACCACCTCGACGCACACCCGCGCGAGCTGCCGACGCTCGATCTTCCGGTCACGCACGACTCCGACCTCGCGCCGCGTCCCGATGTCGCGGTGCCGTGGTTGCAGCCCGCGCCCGACAGCGCGCTTCAGCCGGACGCTGTCGTCGTCGCGCTCGAGACGGTGGAGTTGGCGTTCCTCGCAGCCATCCAGCATCTTTCGCCGCGACAGCGGGCTGCGTTGGTGCTTCGCGACGTACTCGGCTGGTCTGCGCGCGAAACGGCTTCAGCGCTCAGCACGACGCCTGCGTCGGTGAACAGCAACGTGTTGCGCGCGCGGGCCGAGCTGAAGGAGCACTTGCCTACGCGACGTACGGAGTGGGCGTCGGCGTCCGCGAGCGACGAGGAACGGGCTGTCGTCGCGAAGTACGTGAAGGCGCTCGTAGAGCATGACGAAGCGGCCTTCGCCGAACTGTTGCGCGAAGACGTGCGTTGCAGCCACGCGCCTGGCGCTGGCGGGCATATGGGAGCGGAACCGACGTGGTACGCGGGACGGGCTGCTGTGCTCGAAGGCTGGGCACCGGCGTTGCATGGCGGGGCCGCTGCCGAGTTCCGCGTTGTCGAGACGCGCGCGAACGGTCTGCCCGCGCTCGCCACGTACGTGCGCACAGCCGGAGAGTTCCGGGCCTTCGGACTGGTGACGCTGCGTCTGGACGGCGGCCGCGTCGCGGAGGTGACCACCTTCGGTCCGGAAGTCTTCCCGGCTTTCGACCTCCCGCCAGCGCTCTCCTGACGCGTTACGCAAGCCCCCACGCGGACAGGATTTCGAACAGCTGGTCCCGTTCGGCGGCCGTCAGCAGCCTGCTCGGCGGCCGCACGTCGGGGCGGCACAGGCCGAGCTGGGAGAGCGCGTCCTTGACCACGCTGACGTTGTTGGCGTTGCCCTCGGCGGCGCGCATCTGCTCGAACGGGCGGATCCGGTCCCATATCTCCATCGCCCCGGCGAAATCGTGGTTGCGCAGGCGGCGGAACAGGTCGAGCGAGATCTGCGGAGCGACGTTCACCAGGCCGGAGGTGAAGCCCGTCGCACCGACTGCGAAGTACCCAGGGGCGGACAGCTCGGCGAGGCCCGCGATCCACACGAAGCGCTCGTACCCCGCGTCGCGCGCGACAGTGCGGAAGCGCACCGGGTCCGGCACTGCGTACTTCACGCCGAGCACGTTCGGCGCGACATCGGCGAGCTGCGCGAGGTCTGAACCCTCGATGGCGGGGTTGCGCACGTACAGGACAACCCCGAGTTCGGGCACTTCGTTCGCGATAGCGCGGTGGTAGTCGATCCAGCCCGCGCGCGAGACGTACGGGTGCACGGGCTGATGGATCATCACCATGTCCGCTCCGGAAGCGCGCGCGTGCTTCGCGGCCTTCACGGCTGTACTCACGTCATGGCCGACCCCAGCGAGGACGCTCGCCTCGCGCGCGGCCTTCGTGGTGACTTCGAGACACTGCCGCGTTTCTTGCTCGTCGAGCGCGTAGAACTCGCCGGTGTTGCCGTTCGGCGTGACGACCTCGACGCCGTTCAGCACGAGCCGTTCGACAAGCCGCTCGTACGTCTCGGCGTCCACGTCTCCGACCGCGGTGAACGGGGTCACCGGGATCGCCACCACGCCGGCGAGCCGCTGTCGCTGTTTCTCGAACGCCACGAGCAGATCCGATCTGATATATGATGTCTCGACGCACGGAGCGTAACACGCGGATCTGCGGGACAAGTGTCCTGATCTTTGGGATAAGCGTCCCAGTTCGGCGTTAGCGAAGGCTGGACCTGGAGAAAAACAGGGTGGGCGAAGGAGAGTCGCTGAGTACCGTGGTCCGGTGCCTGATGCGATTTTCGCCGATCCCCGCCTCGCGCCGATCTACGACACCTTCGATGGCGACCGGGTCGACCTGCCCGCGTACGTCCGCATCGCCGACGAGTTGAACGCTCGCCGGGTGCTGGACGTCGGCTGCGGGACGGGCTGTCTGGCGGTCTTGCTGGCCGGAACCGGACGCACGGTCGTCGGCGTCGATCCGGCCGAGGCGTCGCTCGACATCGCGCGGGCGAAGGACCCGAGGGTCGATTGGCGGCTCGGGGACGCGACAACCCTGCCCGCGCTCGACGCGGATCTCGCGGTGATGACTGGGAACGTCGCGCAGGTCTTCCTGACCGACGACGACTGGGCCGCGACCCTCCGCGGGATCCGGACGGCCTTGAGGCCCGGCGGGCACCTGGTGTTCGAGACCCGCCGGCCGGACTACCGCGCCTGGGAAACCTGGGACGTGCCGCCGCACACCCGCGAGGTGCCGGGGATCGGCGCGGTGGAGCAGCGGGTCGACGTCACCGAAATCCGGCTGCCGTTCGTCTCGTTCCGCATGACTTACACGTTCCAGGCCGACGGCAGCGTCCTCACCTCGGACTCCACCCTCCGGTTCCGCAGCCAGGACGAGGTGGAGGCAAGCCTGCGAGAGCAGGGTTACCGAGTCGCCGACATCCGGCAGGCACCCGACCGGCCGGACCGCGAGTTCGTCTTCCTCGCACAAGCCGAGTGAGTCGGCCCGCCCCGGTCAAGGGCGGGCCGGAAACTCAGCGCAGAGCGTCCAGCGCGAACGCGGTGTACATGGCCACCCCGGCCGCCATCGCCGGTTCGTGGAACCTCACCCGGTTCGAGTGGTTGTCCTCCGTGGTCGCCGGATCCGCTCCCGGCTCCCGGGCCCCGATGAACGCGAACGTCCCCGGAACCCGTTGCAGCACATACGAGAAGTCCTCCGCGCCCATGATCGGGGTGGTCAGCTCCTCGGCGTTCTCCGCGCCCAGCACCTCGGCGCCCAGCGCCAACACCTCAGCCGCCACCTGCGGGTCGTTGACCGTCGTCGGGTAGCCGGGGTCCACTCCGGCCGACACGCGGCATCCGTGGGCCGCTCCGACCGCCTCGCACACTTTCGGCAGTTCCTCGCGGACGAAGGACCGCGTCGCCTCCGACAGGGTGCGAATGGTCCCCTCGAGCACCGCCGTCTCGGGGATGATGTTCGTCGTCGTCCCGGCCACGATGCGGGTCACCGAGACCACTGCCGGGTCGAAGACGCTGATGCGACGGGTGACCATCGTCTGCAGTGCGCCGACCATCGCGGCCGCGGCCGGGACTGGGTCGATGGCGTCGTGCGGAGCCGAACCGTGGCCGCCGCGGCCGGTGACCTCGACGCTGAACGTGTCGGCTGAGGCCATCATCGGTCCGCCGCGCACCTGCAGGACTCCGCTCGGGCTGTTGGCGATCGTGTGCAGGCCGAAGGCTCGCGTGACGCGCGTGCCCGCCGCGTCCAGCACGCCCTCGTGGATCATGTGCCGCGCGCCGTGGAGGCCTTCCTCGCCCGGCTGGAACATGAACACCACCGAGCCCGCGAGGTCGTCGACGCGCTCCGACAGCAGCCGCGCCGCTGAAGCGAGCATCGCGACGTGCGTGTCGTGTCCGCAGGCGTGCATCGAACCGTCGATCTCGGACGAGAACTCCAGGCCGGTGTCCTCGGTCAGCGGCAACGCGTCCATGTCGGCCCGCAGCAGGATGGCCGGTCCGGGACGGGCTCCGCGCAGCACGCCGGTGAGCGACGTCGTGGAGCGGCCGTCGGTGAGTTCGATCGGCAGGTCGGCCAGTGCGGCGCGGATCGCCGCCTGGGTGCGCGGCAGCTGCAAGCCCTGTTCGGGGTGCCGGTGCACGGCGCGGCGGAGCTCGACAGTGCGGTCCTGCAGCTGCCGAGCGGCGTCGAGCAGCCCGGCGTGCCGATTGCCGGGGAGGGTGGGGAGGTCGGTGGGTCCGGTCATGGCTCGATAGTGGCACCTCGCACGCTTCGGGCGCACCGTGCGTGCGTTCGTCAGCGAGGCGGAATACGGTGTGCGCATGGCGGTGCAAGAGCCGGTCACGGGCTTCGCGATAGCTGTGGTCCGTGAAGACGGTCGGTGGCGGTGCAGTGCGCTCGATTCTTCGGCGCTCACAGAATTGGACGCGGCGATCACCGAGCTGGGGAAGCTCCGGTCGACCGGGGCGGCGTTCGGCCTGCTGGCCGTCGACGACGAGTTCTTCGTGATCGTCCGGCCCAGCCCGAGGGGACCGTCGCTGCTGCTGTCGGACGCCGCGGCGGCGCTCGACTACGACATCGCGGCGGACGTCCTCGACGTGCTGCGCGTCGACCCGCCCGACGAGGACGACGACGCCGTGTGGCCCGAGGGCGACCTCGACATCCTGGCCGACCTCGGCCTTCCCGGCGGCGAGCTGGAGGTGATCGTCGGCGAGGTCGACCTCTACCCCGACGAGCAGCTCCAGATGATCGCCCAGCGGTGCGGGTTCGAGGCCGAGTTCTCGAAACTGCTGGACCAGCTCTGAGACGGCCGGACGACATCGAGGCCGTGCGGGCCGCGCTGGACGCGGCCCGCGCTCCTGGTGCCGACGTGCCCATCGGCGCGGTCGTCTTCGATCCGGACGGACGTCCGCTGGCCGCCGCCCGCAACGCGCGCGTCGAGCTGGCTGACCCCACCGCGCACGCGGAGGTCCTCGCCCTGCGCGCGGCGGCCCGCAAATTCGGCGACGGCTGGCGGCTCGAAGGCTGCACGCTCGCGGTCACGCTGGAGCCCTGCACGATGTGCGCCGGCGCACTCGTGCTCGCCCGCGTCGCCCGGCTGGTGTTCGGAGCCTGGGAGCCCAAGACGGGCGCGGTGTCGTCGCTGTGGGACGTCGTGCGCGACCGCCGCCTCAACCACCGGCCGGAAGTCCTCGGCGGAGTGCTCGAAAACGACTGCGCCGCCCTGCTCGAGGCGTACTTCGCGGACCGTCGGCCCGGGGCCGAGTAACCCCCGCCGCACCCGCTGTCGGGGGTCCGGTATTGTTCTCGGCGGTGGCGTGTCCGAGCGGCCGAAGGAGCACGACTCGAAATCGTGTGACGGTTAATCCCGTCCGTGGGTTCAAATCCCACCGCCACCGCCACCGCCGTAGAGACGGCGTTCAAACCCCCGGTCGAGATCACTCGGCCGGGGGTTTGGTTTTCTGTCGGGACGTTTGACCGGCCCAGGCAACCGCCGACGAGAACACGGTGACGTCGTTCGATACTTCCTAGTGATTACCCGCCTCATCGGAACTTGGCGTGGAACGTGCTGCTGCTGTCGGCGAGCGCAAGCACCCGCAAGCTGGCGAACGGCTCGGTGAACCCCGCTCCCACGATAGAGCCCTCCTCACTGTCGTACAGCTTCTCGGAGAAACGTTGGTTGAGCTGACGACGGAGCGCAGGCTCGCCGTGGTGTGGAGCGTAGTGCAGTCGAGGGCACGGTTGAGCTGATCACTCTCGGCTCAGCTCGCTTTCTGGGCACTCCGACCGGCACCCGGTATGACGTTCCGCTAGCCCGCTTTCTCGCTGCGTCTCTAGGCTGAGGCGCAGACAGGGTAGGGATGTGCGGCCCGCGCCGGGTCGGTGGTAGCGCTTGGCGTGGGAGCAGGCGCTTGAGAGCGACGTCAGTCGCCCACCTACACTCGGAGATCACGATCTGCGCGAAGGGGCTCCGGTGCGTACGGACGTAACGTGCCGGGGAAGGTAGCGGAGGGACTTGAGATGGACATCGAGGATGCTCGGCAGTACCTGATCGCGGCTACGGGGCGTAAGACACTTCGCGACGCCTTGGAGTGGCTAAGGGGAGATCGCACACTGAGGCAGTCACCGAACAGTCGCCGGCTCTTCTCGGCGCTATCGGCCGTTAAACAGGAGCATCCAGATGCGGACACAAAGCGGCTCGGCGAGGAGGCCTTTCGCGTCTTCTGCCGCCGTCAGTTGAACTCTGGAACGGGCATCGCGGCCGGCCTGATCGACGTCGACACAGTAGTTCGACCGCAGCGCTACCGCGATGACCTGGCGCTAATCACGCAGTATACAAAGAGTCTAACTTTAGTCGATATCTCGACAGCTGCGGTTCAGGCTGCCTTGCGCGAAAGTCCTACTGTTATCGACACCCTCTGCGCCGTGGCGGGAATCACCTTCAAAGAATTGAAGAGGCGGACACCCTCTGTTAAATTGCCGAGCGCGCCGGATGGACGGTGGAATAGTCATCAGATTACCGAAGCGTTCCAGGTTATCGATGCAATTGTTCAGGGTCGTATCGAGATGGATTTTCCGCGCATGACGGCAATGCGCCCAGTTGAACTATTGATCGGTGCAGGCAATGTGGCCGCAGGCTGGGCACAGGTACACGTAATGTTCGATACCGGTGTTAGTTACGAAAACCTGCTAGCTCAGCGGGTCGTCGGCACAGCCTGGGGAGCTCACAAGAACCGAACGTCCTCGAAGATGCAGGAACCAGTATTCTCGCAACTTCGGAACGTTCTCGACACGCATCAGATTGGCTACGTCGAAGTGGGTAGGACGGCGAAGCTGAGGAAGCCCCTTCAGGACCTTGTGAAGCAGGGTGCGGCTAAGGGCGACAGCAGCTCGGCGGTTAGTGACGCTCTCGGGAAGGTGAAGCTGGTCGCGACAGCGGGTGAGACCAAGTTCGCCATCGCAGTGTCGGTGGCGAACGACCCTGGGACCGCCAACAAGAGCGGTGCGAGCCTGGCAAAGCTGCCACGGAGTCTCATCGTGCCGGCGGTAGCGGTCCTGGCTGGCTCAGGTTGGGCGGACCGAACGGAGTCGATCGACGTCGTGGAGGCGTTCGGTGGTCGCGTCTACACGGACTTGACCCTCGAAGCCCTCGCCCGGGAACTCGTTTCCCCAGGCCAGTCGTAGGGTAGCTCGGTCTTGTCGGTGGCGGCGTCCATAATGACGATCGCCCGTCGCACTGCACAGCAAGAGAGGCTTCCGATGACGCCCATAACCAGGCAAGCCCGCCGCGATCTGATCGCTACTCGCCTGGCCGCGGCTGAGACGAACCAAACGAGCGACCGTCGGTCCCTGAAGTGGCGTGGTTTGGATGTTTCATGGCCTGAAGTGCAGATTCCTGTCGATCATGCCCTGCTGAATCCGCACAGCCACCGCATCAAGCCGCAGGTCCAATCGGTTGCTTCACGGCGTCAGGTGCTGAGCGACGATCCCTTCAGCGAAGAAGCGCAAGAGATCATCGCGGAGATCATCCGGAACACGCCTGGCTACGCCCGGATCAAGGCTGAGCTGGCGCGCGATGGCCAGGCTGAGCCGGGAATGATGACCTGTGAGGGCGTGTTGGTCAACGCCAACACTCGGCTGGTGGCGCTGCGCGAGCTCAAGTTCAGGAATATCAAGGTTCAGGTTATGCCAGCAGACGCTAGCCCGGCCGAACTAACTGAACTTGAGCTGATTTTCCAGATGCGCCGTGATGTAAAACAGGACTACTCATTCACGGCACAGCTGCTCTTTGTCCGCGACCTTGTCGATGCCAGCTGGTCCCCTGAAAGCATCGGCCTCGCCATGGATCGTTCGCTCGATGATTCACGGGAAACTCATCGTAAACAGGCCCGACAGAAAGTTGAAGCCGATGATCGGATTCTTAATATCATCGGAGAAATTATCGAACGATCTTCGGGGAATCTAACCTACGAATTCTTCGACGACAAACAACAGGCGCTCAGCGAGATCGACGCGGCGTATCAGGGGCAGAAGGAAAAAGACGAGTCGCTCGCAATGCGGGAGCGCGAGGCTAAGATCGCAGGTATGTTGGCTGGCCTCGACTATCGACGGATCCGCCAGATTGACGATACGTACCTAACGGACTATCTGTTGCCGGCGCTCGATGAAGAGGAGATCTTCGCGGGACATGTCGCGATATTGACCAGCCGGACGCAAGATTCTTCGGCTGTCGATGGCTTATCTGGCCTGGATGTGCTCGATGATATCGACGCAGGATCTTCGACAGCTGCGTCAGAAATCTCGCTGGATCCCATTATCAATGCGTTGACGGCGACGGCTGATGATGACGATGTTGTCCTCAAGGGGGGAATTGAAGACGAAGAGCTGCGTGTCCCGAAGAGGTCGTTCGCGGCATCGATCAATCGGGCATTCCAGACAGCGGCCGACATCAAAGATCGTGATAGTCGCGGGCAAAACCTTTTGTCGTCGCCGATGAGGCACCTCGACAACGCGGCTAGAGAATGCGACCGTGTCATCGGCGCGATCAAAGAGATTTCAGATGCGCGTCGACTTGACGTGCGCAAGCTGCGTCGAGCATATGAAGGCTACTTGCGCTCGCACGACGAGCTCGTGATCACGCTTGAGCGTATTGGCGCAATTGATCCTCGGGCGGATAGACCGTGACTATTGCACCGCAGCTGCGCCTGGTGTTGGGGGTCCAGAACCCGCCGATAGTTGTCGCCGAACGCGACAACTTTGTGCCTGATAACTTTTGGGCGCAGTTGCGTGAGATCTGGGGATACGACGGCGATCCAGCAAAGCGTGTCCGTGTGCCGCTTTCCCGATTCCGGACTAACCTGACGTGGTTGAAGTCGGCATGTCAGCGCTACGGGGTTGGGATCGATTGGGATCCACGGGTCGTCGCGCTCGTTCGGCAGGCGACCGAGGAGCGCCAACAGTTGGACAAGGCTGTCAACAGCGTCGCAGGATTAGCTGTTGACGAGGTTGAAGCGCGTCTTGCCGGCTCGCGCTTTCGACGGTCGCTCAAGCAATTCCAATTGCGGGACCTTGGGCGGCTGCTTGCGTTACCCAATGGTGCAAACTTCTCGGTTCCGGGGGCTGGCAAGACGACAGTTGCATACGCCACATACGAAGCTGAGCGGGTAGCTGAACGTGTGTCCCAGATGCTCGTCGTCGCGCCGATATCTGCCTTCGACTCATGGCAGAAAGAAGCCGACGAGTGCTTTACGTTAGATGATGTGCCAGCTGTCGGCGTCTATTCCGGTGACTATCTTAATAATGTCGAAATTCTGGTTGTCAACTATCATCGATTGGCGAGTAGATATAATGACATCGCAAAATGGGTGAGTCGAGAGCCGACGTTGGTGCTGCTTGACGAAGCTCATCGGATGAAGGCCGGGCGAAGCGGAACCCACGGTAGCGCCTGCCTAGACATCGCATTTTCGGCAACGCGGCGGGATATTCTGACAGGCACGCCGGCTCCTCAAGCACCCTCGGATTTCGTGGCACTTCTCGATTTCCTCTGGCCCGATCAGGCCAGGCGCTTGTTGCCAGCAGATGCGCTCCGCAGCAGGCCGCCAGACGACGCGATGCATCGAGTTGGCGACGCAATCAAGCCGCTGTTCGTGCGAACAAGGAAGCAGGAGCTGGGGCTGACACAGCCTGTCATGCGGCTTCGTCATGTGGCCCTCAAGGGACTCCACCGAGATATCTATTTGGCGCTGCGCGACCGCTACGCGGGAATGTTCAACATGACGATGAGTGATCGCGCGGAGCTCGGTCGCATGGGCACCGTCACGATGTACCTCCTTGAGGCAGCCAGTAACCCGCACCTCCTTGCGGCAGGCTCCAGCGACGATGATCCGCCGGTCTTTCGCCACCCACCATTGCCGGTCCAGCCTGGAAGCCGGCTGTGGGACCTCATTCAGCGCTACAACCAGTACGAGACACCGCCGAAGATCGTCGAAGCGATGCGGATGATTCGAGAAAACGCGGAGGCAGACCCACCGAGGAAGACGCTCGTGTGGTCTAACTTCGTCCGCAACCTCCGCACGTTGGAGAGGATGCTCGAGCCGTACAAGCCAGCCCTCATCTACGGGGGAGTCCCGTCCGAGCTCAATCGCCCGCTCGTCGAACGTACACGTGAAGGAGAGCTGAAGCGCTTCCGCGAAGACCCCGGGTGCATGGTCCTGCTGGCCAACCCAGCAGCAATGAGCGAGGGGGTCAGCCTGCACCTGGACTGTCACGACGCGATCTACCTCGACCGGACGTTCAACGCAGGCCAATACTTGCAGAGCATCGACAGGATCCACCGCCTGGGACTCCCCGATGACGTCGAAACAAGGCTGACGTTCTTGGTGACGGCGAGCACTATCGACGAGGTCGTCGACGAGCGGATCGTTATCAAAGCCCGTGCCTTGAGTGACATGCTCGATGATCCGGACCTCGTGACCATGGCGCTCCCTGGCGAGGACGAGGATGAGTACGGCGCGGTCCTCGACGAAGTTGGAGACGTTACGGCTGTGCTCGCGCACCTGCGCGGGGAGGCTTGATGTCTCAGCGCGAGAATCCGACCTACGGACAGGCTTCGCTACCGACGGTTTTCCAGTGCAACGCCGCCTTTTGGGCGGCTAAGGCTCTCGACGTCACTGGAAGTACCCAGGAGGCGCTGAACACAAGCTACAATACTTTGCCAACAGGCGGTTTGTATGACCAACGGTCCTTGCTCGCCGGTCAGCAGCTCTTGCTCAGCTACGAGCTGATAGAGCAGCGAGGGACGTTGCTCTTTCCCGGTGAGTTGTTAGTCGAGTGGCAGGGCATGCCAATCGATCCCTTTACAGAGCTACTCGTTGAACACGTACTTGTCAAGCGCAAAGACCTGTGGCTGCCGAGCCTCGCTGGCGAGGATCAGGTCTTTTGGGAACGAGTGCCGAACGATGCAACGAGGCTTCTGCAGTCGGCTTTTATCGAGCAAGCACAACGCGATGCGTTTGTGCTGTCAGTTGCACAGAAAGTTGATATCGAGCTCCTGAGTGCGATTGGCGCAGAAGGGGAGGAGGTTGTCGTTTCAGACTGTCGTAAATATCTCGCTGATCGCGGCCGCGAGGACTTGGCTGTTCGTGTTGTTCGGGTTAGTTTGCGGGATGACACTCTGGGCTACGACGTGTCAAGTCCTGATTGTATGGGCCGACTCCATCGCCTTGAAGTAAAAGCTACTCGATCACTTGGCGACAGCGTCGATTTCTACATCAGTCGCGGCGAAGCAGAAAAAGGGCAATCTGACCCGATGTGGGCTCTTGTCGTAGTTCGGCAGGATATCATCTCGTCGCCGGACAATATGTCAATGCACGTCGCTGGCTGGTTGCCGTACGGCGAGATTGCACCCTCTCTTCCTGCGGATGCTCCGCCGTGTCCGAATCGCAAGGGAAAATGGCAGTCGGCGCGAATATCGGTTCCGGAGAAGTCTCTCTTCGGCGGGCTTCCGTTCGATAGATGATTGTCGCATTTTCTATTGATTGAAGGAGTGTCTCGTGTAGGGTTGCAAGACGGTATGCAGGCGATAGTCAGTCGATCCGCGGCCCCGAACACGATCGGGTGGGTTGATCAACACGCCGTGTCGTCACCGGTGGACGACGCGGCACAGGGCATGATTGAGGTATGACGGTGACAGTCACGACAAGTCAAGGCGCGACCAATGATGGTGGGGCGTCTGACCTTGCGTGGAGGTTGTCCGAACCGCTCCGCAGCCCTTTGCGGCACCTGAACCCTGAGGAGATCAGCTCGGCGGCACGCGTGGAGAGCAGGAATCGCGAAGTCCATCTTCCGCCGATCAGTACGTATAGATGGTGGGCACGCAGGACCGCAGCCGTCAACGGAGCTATCATCGATGCCGTCAGCATGGATTCGCCTGACCGTCGTCTGTTGATTGCTGACATGTTCGCTGGAGGCGGGGTCATCCCTCTGGCTGCCGTGGTTCGAGGTCATCAGGTCTACGCTCAGGACTTGAATCCGTGGGCAGCCGACGGACTGTCCGCGATGCTGGGCTTGCCGGCACTGGACGCGCTTCAGGAAGCCAAAGCGACGCTAGAGAAGTGGTCCGATACCTTCATCCAGGCTGCCTACGGTACAACGTTGTCGGATGGGGAGCCTGGTCAGATCTCGCACACATTCCGGGTTGCAGCATCGCGGTGCTGCAACTGCGGTGAACGTGGCCGAATGTTTCCACATGCGCTTGTTTCGCTTCTGGTCCGGCGAGAGAGGGATCAACCAGAAGCTTACCTCGCGTGCCCGCGAGGCCACCTGTTCCGCGGCGACTCATCACGCGAATTGCAGAAGTGCCCGCACTGCGGGGACCGCTTCGACACGGCAAAAGCCTATACGGCTGGACGCAAGATCAAGTGCTGGGCGTGCGGCAATGTGGACCGCTTAGTGCAAAGGGCTCCGACCTGGGAGTGGGAGGTAGTTCTCGTCGAACGTAGCCGACACCGTTTTCGAGAGCTGGCTATTCCGACTGAGGCGGAGAAGTCCGGGGCGGATTCAAGCATATGGCAACCAAGTCGCACTCTCGGCGAAATCCCGGATGGGCAAGAGACAAGAGTTCTCCTCAGGCATGGGTTCGTGACATGGGACCAATTATACCCAAGTCGCCAGCGTGCCATCATGGAAAGATTGCTAGATAATGCCCAGCGGTGCTCGCCGGACCCGGCTGTTAATAGAGCTATTATGATGGCGATCATAGGTACGGCTGAGATGGCTGGTCACTTGTCTCGTTGGGATAGGTACTACCTCAAAAGCTATGAGTCCATGGCAGGACATCGGTTCAACTTGACTACATTTTCCGTTGAACCGAATGTATGGGGCGCGCCATCTAGCGGCCGAGGAACGGTGACGCGCCGGCTGGCGCTGCTCAGCAAGGCCGCGTCTTGGTTGCACGGAAAGACTGGTCGCGAGCTCGCGATTGACGGGCCGATAGCGAGCAGCAAGCGTCTGAAAAGGCTTGAGTTAGATGCTGACGTCCGCGTTGTTGAGGGCTCCTCTGAGCGGATTCTTTTGCGCGACGACTGTGTTGATCTTGTGTTGACAGATCCGCCATATCACGATGATGTTCAATACTCTGAACTGTCGATGCCACTCAGGGCATGGGGAAAGTTGGCCGGAGGGCAGCTGATTGGCGAAGCGGTTGTGAACGCTGCTACTGGTCAGCTTGTGGACGACGGCGCGTATGAAGACCTTTTGGTTCGAATTTTCGATGAGACCGTCCGGACGCTTCGTTCAGATGGTCATCTAATCTTCAGCTACGCGAATCGTAGTCCGAGGGCATGGACTGCGCTCTTTGCTGCCCTTCAGCGCGCTGGGCTTCAGGCTCTCGGCTGCACAGTAGTGCACAGCGAGAACGAGACCGACCACGCCAAACGAGGTGTGCGCGCGTGTACGCTAGATCTGATCATGGATCTTGTTCCCATCGACCGGAATCGTCACGTCGAAAACCATTTACCTCCACTTCGAGGTAATGATGGCAACCTCGACGAGGTTGAATTCTTGCAGATAGTTGTCGACTATTTCATGAGAGTCGGTTCACTGAACGGCAACTGGAAAGAGAAAATGCGGGATGCATTGCGCGGATCCATGTTCCTAAAGTTTGCTGGTGCAGTTGAATGAGCTGCCGATGTTGCCGAGCCTGGAAGACTTACGGCTGGTATTCGGAGCACTACTGAATGAAACTCTGACTGCATCTAGTTGCACAGCGCCACCCGCTAGGATCGGTTTGTGCTTCGGTGGGTGGGGTCAGGGCACGCGTGATGAACTGGTGCCGTCAGCGCATCGCGTGCGCCTGCGACAACGACAGCTCGCTGATCTACCGCGGCCGAATGAACCGAGAGCGCCGGCCGGACGCGCCAAGCTGCCTAGCTCGTTGGCGCGTGCAGATGTTGCGTTGGCTGCACCGGACCTTGTCGGCTTGATGTCTAGGGGCTTGGGTTGGTTGCTACCGTTGGCAATTTGGAGAGTCAGGGCCACGGCTTGACCTCGGCGTGAACAGCATCCAAAGTGACTGAACCACGGAGCCAAAGGTGCTTGCAGGAGAAGCGGTGATGGCTGGGGTATCCAGGGATGGCGACGAGCTTGTCGGGCTTGTCGAGGTAGCGGAGATGGCCGGGATGAGTCGGGCCGTTGTCTCGAACTGGCGTAACCGAGATCAGCGTTTCCCTGCTCCTATCGCGGACCTCAAGTCCAGGCACGTCTTCCGGGTTGATCAAATTAGGCGGTACTTGAAGAGGCGGGTGACTCATATGGCAAATGTAGTCGCGACCATCAATCTCAAGGGTGGGGTCGGCAAGGCAACGACCACTGTCGCACTGGCGGAAATCCTGTCCGGTGAATACGGGAACGCGTCCTCTGCGTGGATCTTGATCCACAAACCAACCTGACGACCGTGCTCGTCGGGGAGGAGGCTTGGTTGAAGCTAAACCAGGACGGTCATACTCTTGCGACTCTATTTCGGGATGCCCCTGAGGCCGGAAGGTGAGCCGCCAAAGTTCGACCTCGGGAAGACGCTCCAGCGCAGGGTATCCTCGGTGTGAGAAGTCAGTCGAGTTGACCTGTTGCCTTCGTCGTTGGATCTGATTGACGTGCAAGATCACCTTGGGGCAATGTCGTCCGGAAAATTCTTTGCGAATAACCCGACTGATCTTATTCGTAAAGCAATAAAACCGATTATTGATGACTATAACTATGACTATGACTATGACTACGTGTTGGTGGACTGTCTGTCAAATCTGGGTATAGTGACTCTTAACGATCTAAGAATCTCGGACGGTTGCATTATTCCGACCATGCCGGACGTGCTTTCGACCTATGGCATTCCGTAGCTTCAGAAGCGTGTTGGCGAGTTTGCTGAGTCTATCAGTGAAGAGATTTCCGAGATCGGAATCGTGATCACTAATTTTCGGGCAGTGTCGAAGGTTCACAATAACACGGTCAGTCGTCTTGAGGGAAATCCGACCCTGCCTGTGGTAATGAAGTAGTTTATCCCTGAGGCGGATAATATTGCCGCATCTGCCGAGTTCGCTGAGCGGGGTACTCTTCGGTAAAAGTATGGGTATCAAGGGCAGTTCGATGTCTTCAACGCGCTGACGAAGGAGTTCATAATGCTGGTTGAGGAGAGTGCCTGATGGGTCAGGGATCTGATGGTCGTGGGGATCGGGCTGCTTCGGTATCGTCGGCTTCGAGCCAGCTTCCCCTGGAAGTCCGAGGGGCCACTGAAGCTCTCTTAAGGCTCGCTGAAACAGATCCGGCGCTCGCAGGGCGGCTCGCCAGGTTGATTCGAGTGGTGGCGGCCGAGGCCGGGAGAACTCAGAGGTTTAGTCGCGCTCTATCGAAGGCGCTTGAAGTGTCATCCGCCGAGGTTGGTGGACCCGGCGGAGAGCGAAGTGCCTCCCGCTTGCGCAACCGGCGAGCTCCTGGAGTGATTGACCTATTTGCCTCATTCGCCCGAGAAGGGCGAATCGGGGCTCCGCGCCAGCTTGGCTGCTCTCGAGCTGGAGCAGCTGCGAGATGTTGTCGCGGAGCACGGGTTGGATCACGACCGGCTGGCGATGAAGTGGAAGGATCCACAGCGGGTGATCGAGAGGCTTTGGGATCCACGCTGCGGGTGAACAGTTTCGGTAGGTAGTTTCTTGGTACGCGTTGAACTTTCGCCCGCGCGTGTGGAAGGCATCCACGGGTCCGCTCGCCATTGTTCTTGGGGAAGCAGGCCTCGTCCGGAGGAGCCTCGCCCCCGGATACCCCGGGGGTGGGTCACCTCGCCATGCAGGGCACTCCGGCCGGGGTTCGTTCGTTTGACCTTCCGGGTAGCTGATCCCCGTACCGGAGGTGGCGCGTTGTACATCTATGCCCGGCGTCGTTCGCTCACATTCAGCGGCAAGCAGGTGACGATCAGGGCCGCGATCAAAGACGGCCTGTTCGGCGCGAACAAGACGCACAGTTTCAGGGTCAGCAGGATCAGCGGGGTCAGCAACACCGAACCCCGCGCGTTCAGCCCGGGGTGTCTCAAGTTCAAGGTGACCGGGGCGTCGACGGCGGTGATCGAGAACCCGGCCTCCGGCGGCGACAAGGCCGATCTGTGCACCTTTTACTACAGTTCGTCCGACAGGAAGAAGGTGCGCCGGCTGGTCGAGGAGATCAAAGCCCTGATGCCGAAGTAGCTTCGTCCGTACGCTGGGCTCATGAGCGAAGAGCTTCCGCCGGTCGGCAAGACCGCGGTTGGGGTGGCTGGGCTTCGGGCGTTGGAGAGCGGGCGGCCGGACCGGTTGTTCGAGGATCCGTACGCGGGCGCGTTCTTCCATGCCGGGCGCGCGATCTTCGAAGGCAAGGAGCGGGATTCCCGGCTCGGGATGGTGTTCGCGCAGCAGGTCGCGATCCGCACCCGGTTCTTCGACGACTTCGTTTCCGGCGGGACGCAGACGGTGCTGCTCGCGGCCGGTCTCGACGCTCGTGCGTTCCGGCTCGACTGGCCGGACGGCGCGCGGGTGTTCGAGGTCGACCTGCCGGACGTGCTCGCGTTCAAGGAAGCTGTGCTGGCTGAACAAGGCGCGCGGCCAAGGTGCGAGCGAACGGCCGTCCCGGTGGATCTGCGGGACAACTGGGCCGCTGCCTTGGAAAACGCGGGATTCGACCCCGGTCAGCCGACGGTTTGGCTCGCCGAGGGGTTGCTCATCTACCTCAGCCGGGACGAGGCGGAGCGGCTGCTCACGACCGTCACCGAGTTGTCCGCGCCAGGCAGCCGGATTTCCTTCGAGCACCGGCCGGACGGTGAGCGGGATGGGCTGCTGGATCAGGCTCGCAACGTCGGCGGCGAGGTCACGTCGCTCTGGCTCGGCGGGCTTGCCGGCGACGCTCCGAAGTGGCTCGCCGAGCATGGCTGGCGGCCGGAAACCGTTACTGTCGCGGAACTTGCTGTCCAGTACGGACGCGAGCCGTTGGACATCACGCGCGGCGGATTCGTGACCGCGACCCGCTAGTTTTCTTCCTGCAGCACCGGTGTTCCGAAGGCGTCGAGGAAAGTCGTTGCCTCTCCTATGGTCGCGACGCCGCGAGCGACCGCTTCGGCGATAGTCCCGCACGCCTCTCGGACCGCCGGTTCCGCGGATCGGTCTCCGGCCAGCAGCGCGACGGCCGCCGGGGAAACGCCTTCCGCGATCAGCATGACCCGCGCCGCGGTCTGATCTGCCAGCCGGTCAAGGAGATCCGCCAGATCCAAGCCGACCGACGCGGTGCGGGCGGCGGCTTCGGCGGCTTGCCGGTAATGCGCGTCCAGTTCGTCGGCGCTGCCCCGGAATTGCGCGGCCGGTTCACCGCCCCATTTGCGTTCCGCGCTGTGCGCCCCGCGTTCGAACTCCAGACGGGCCATGACCAAAACGTCGCGGCCGCCGGACAGCGTGCGCGCCGATTCGCGGATCGTCTGCGGGGAACAGTCGATCTGCCTGAGCGCGGCGATCGGGTCCGGTGCGCCGATCACGGCGGCCGCGGCGCCCAATGAAGCAAGCCCGGCGGCCGCGTTGTCCAGCGCCGGGTGGAGGAACGGCATCAACTCAGCAGCGCCGTCGCGATCGTCGGGCGGTGGTGGTGGCCGCGGGCGGCCATCCGCAGCTGGCCGGCGAGGTCGGACGTCGCGTCGCCGAGGATGCGCGCGTCGACGTCCCGCGCGGCGAGCGCGGCCTCCCACCGGGCGGCGATTTCCCGTGCGGGCGCGGAAATCCCCCACGGTGTCGATTCGAGGCGGGCTTCGGAGAACCGGCCCGCCGCCCGGTCCGCGTCGGCAGCCGCTCGATCGAGCGCGTCCGCGGCGGCGTTGAGCCGCTCGCTCGTCGAACCTGCCATCGGGACCTCCGCTTCCGGGAGAGCGCGAACCGCGGTCCGCCACCCTCTGGAGAGATCTAACCCCATCGAGGCGGCCCGGGTCACTCGGCCGGGCGTGCGACGATTCCACATCGTGGGGATCCTTGACCGGGCGTTCCCCGCACCGCCAGAATTGGAGTCATGCCAGAGAACCGGGAAGTGCCGCTAGCCGGCCGTGCCCCGGCGCGGTCGGACGGAGAGGGCGTCGCCGCCCTCCTGAGGCGTCGCGGTCGTCTCGGCTCTCCTCCCGCGTAGGCGATTTTCCGCTGCTGCAGCCGAATTCACCTATTCTTCCGGGAGTACCGCCATGTCTGTAGACCTGCCTGCCCGCCTGCGCTCGTCCGCCACGCCGGACGACGGAATCCTCGAAGGCCCGCGCGTGCTGCGCCGCCTTTCCGGTGCCGAAGCTCCGTACGAACTTTTCACTCTGCGCCCGCTCGGACGAGTGATCGGCGCTGAAATATCCGGAGTGGACCTCGGCGCGCCGGTGCCGCCGCCGCTGCGTGCGGAGCTGAACCGCGCGCTGCTGGAGTGGAAGGTGCTGTTCTTCCGCGACCAGCACATCACGTCGCAGCAGCAGCGCGCGTTCGCCGCGAACTGGGGTGAGCTGGAAACCAACCCGTTCATTCCGCGGGGAGATTCCGACCAGGTCGTGCGGTTCACCCGCACCGCCGGGATGCCCGGCTACGAGAACATCTGGCACACCGACGTCACCTGGCGGCCGAATCCGGCGCTCGGCTCGGTGCTGCGACTGGTCGAGGTCCCGCCGATCGGCGGCGACACGATGTGGGCCGACATGGCCGCCGCCTACGACAACCTGCCCGCCGACGTCCGCGAGCGGATCGACGGCCTGACCGCGGTGCACGACTTCATCCCCGGTTTCGACCGGTTCACCGACCCGGATCTGCTGGCCCAGTGGCAGGACGCGTACCCGCCGGTCGAGCACCCGGTGGTGCGCACCCATCCGGAGACCGGACGGCGGACGTTGTTCGTGAACCAGGCGTTCACCACGCACATCGTCGGCCTCGACCGCGCCGAAAGCGACCGGCTGCTGCGGTATTTGTTCCTGCAGGCGCACACGCCGGAGTTCCAGGTGCGGTTCCGCTGGGAGCCGGATTCGGTGGCGTTCTGGGACAACCGCGCGACGCAGCACTACGCGGTCAACGACTACCACCCGCACGTCCGGATCGCGGAGCGCGTCGCGATCGTCGGGGATCGGCCGTATTGATCAGCGGGTGACTCCGGTGAGGACGGTGTCGACAAGTCGTTCGAGGTAGGCGTCGTCGGCGGATTTCGCACGGATCAGAGTGTGGAACCACAGGTTTCCGCCCAGGAGATCCATGATCATCTCTGCATCCGCGGCGTCGGCTAGTTCGCCTCGGTCGCGGGCGCGGTCGAAGACGGCCTGCTCGCGGCCGAGGCGGTCGGCGAAGAAGCGTCCGGCTGCCTCGGCGGTGGCGGGACGGTCGGGCAGCGCGGAGACGACGGCCGTGATGACGCGCCGGTTCGCGGGATCGGACAGCAGTCGGTGGATTTGCTTCGCCAGTGCGAGGAGATCGCCGCGCAGGGAGCCGGTGTCGGGGATGGCGAAGGTCAGCTCCGGAGCCTGGACCAGGGCATCGGCGAGGACCTCGTCCTTGGTCGCCCACGTGCGGTAGATCGTCGTTTTGTGCACTCCCGCCTGCGCCGCTACAGCCTCGATCGTCAGTGCGTCGTAACCGCGTTCGGCCAGCAGCGCGAGGGTCGCGGAGAAGATGGCGTCCGCCTTGCGCGGGCGGGAGGCAGTCCGGTCCATGGCCCGATCCTAGCCAGTTTTGCAACGGTGCGTTGCATTTGGCCCTGGCACCGTGGTAGACCCGAATGCAACGATCCGTTGCATTCGGAGGTGGGGGCATGAGCGACGTTCTGCCGATGGTTTTCGTACACGGCATCCGGCTGTCCGGAGCATGTTGGGAGCAGCAGAAACGCCTGGCACGCGGCCGAATCGCCGCGCCGGACCTGCCTGGACACGGGACGCGACGCGGGGAGCGGTTCACTCTCGAAGGCGCGGTGGACGCGGTCGCCGAGGCTATCGACGAGGTCGGTGGCCGGGCAGTTCTGGTCGGGCATTCGCTCGGCGGCTACGTCTCGATCGCGACCGCGGCCCGCCATCCGGATCGGGTCGCTTCCCTGGTGGGAGCCGGATGTTCGCTCGCGCCGAGTTCGGTGCTGCGCGGCGGTTTCCGGTTCGCCCGGCGCGGCTTGGCGACGACTGCTGACGACGGTGCGTCCTTCAGTGCGTGGCTGCTCCGCCGGGTTCTTCCGGCCGAAGTCGCCGAGCCGGTCATTGCTGCGGGAGTCGCGTCCGAGGTCATTCCCGACGTGATGGAAGCAGCTGCCGGGATGGACCCGCTAGCCGACCTGGCGCGGTACCCGGGGCGGGTACTTCTGCTCAACGGCCGCCACGACCACTTCCGACTCGGCGAACGCCGGTTTTTGGCTGCCTGCCGGGACGGGGCGCTGCAGATCGTGCCGGGGGCCGGTCATTACCTGCCGCTCACTCACGGAGAAACGTGCGCGCGCGCGGTGGACGGCGTCGCGTCGGCTCTCGTCAGCGGATAGTGCTCACGAGTGGCGAGGCGGGCCGCCTTCCTCCCCCTCCCGCGCTCCCCCGCGCGGTTAAGGCGGCGCCTCGCCACTCGCGAGGCTTCCCCGGGGCAAATCCGTGGAGCCGCGGTCGCGGGCGAAGCGGAAAGTCCCGCGCCCGCGGCTGTTTTCCCGGGTGGTGGCACCCGCGCACTCGACGACGGTCAACCCCCACGTGACCGTGTCGCCTCCCCCGCGAGGTGCTACCCGTGAGCCCGGGATGCGGCCCGAAAGTGGTCTGGGCCACAGTTTCCGCGCTCATCGGTAAGGTACTCCCGCCCGGTACCGGTAGACCCCGGGCTTGAGCTGCATTTAAGGCAGATGCGCCGTCCGGGTGACGGCGGGACAGGCGGTCTAGCCGCGAAGTCCTTCGACGGTCGCGAAGCCGTCACTGACCGTCACGTTCGTCCCGCGCCGCGCGGACAGCTCCACAAACCGCCGCAGCGCGTCGTCTGCGTCCGCTCCCGTCAACGGTACGCATTCGTTGTCTTCGTCGCGGCGGATCGGCACTAATTCGACTCGCATCTGCTCGCCGACGACGCAGCCGGCGAGCAGTCCGTCGCGGTGCCGGTCGCGCATGGCGGGCCAGTCGAAGACGAGGTTGCCGAGGCTGTAGAGGATCGGGCAGCCGCGGTAGACCTCGACCGGTTGCACGGTGTGCGGACCGTGTCCGACGACCAGGTCGGCGCCGGCGTCGATGATCGCGTGCGCGTAGGTCACCTGGTACTCGGTCAGTTCTTCGCCGGGGATGCCCCAATGCATCGACACCACGACGTGGTCGGCCTCGGCGCGGGCCCGGCGGATGTCGGCGAGCAGCAGCTCCAGGTCGCGGCGGACCGGCGTGGTGTGCACGATCGGCGGGCGGCCGGGGACGTCCAGGACGCGCGGATCCGGTTGGTACGACGTGTAAGCGCTCGCCACGGCGACGCCAGCGGAATCCTCCGTCGCTTCTTGTCCGACCGGCCAGCACAGCGAGGTGTAGGCGAGGAACGCGATCCGGCCGCCTGGGCGTTCGAGGATCGCCGGCGCGTGCGCTTCGGCCAGGTTCGCTCCCGCGCCGCAATGCGCGATTCCGGCGCGGTCCAGCACGGCGAGGCTCGCCATCGCCGCGGCTGGCGGGTAAGTGACGTTGTTGGCCACCGACACCACGTCGATCTCGGCGCCGGTCAGCGCGGCGACCATCTCCGGCGGCGAGTGCCGCCAGTTCGGCTTGTGCGGGATGTCCATGCCGGTTGAGCCGGACAGCGGTCCTTCGAGATTCACGAACCGCACATCGGCACCGGTGAGCAGTGAGGTCAACGGGTGGAACGCCGTTTCCGGGTTCGCGCGGCCCTGCAGGTTGACGTCTCCGCCGAGTACGAGCGTGATCATTGCGTCAACCCGTCCAAAGGAGGAAATCCCTCCAGCTCGTTACGAATCGTTGCCCTTTCGTCTTCCTCTGCTTCGCTTGTTCGGGGGACGATGCCTCGACCGTTGACATGCAGAGGGGACTCAGGGTGACCATATCCCGTCGTCCCGCCGGGGGCCGCAGCGCCGGTGGGGCAAGACTGACCAGAGGCGCGGTTGCCGTCTCCGCAGCTGCTCTCGTGCTTGGCGGACTGGCCGCACCCGCTTCGGCGACACCGAGCGCGGACGCTCTGATCGCCGAGGTCTACGGCGGTGGCGGCAATTCCGGTGCCACGCTGACCAACGACTTCATCGAACTGGCCAACCACGGCGGCGCGCCCGTCGCGCTCGACGGCTACAGCGTCCAGTATCTGCCTGGTTCGGCGAGCGCGTCGAGCAAGTGGCAGGTCACGCCGCTCGCCGGGTCCGTTGCGCCGAAGGGTCGCTACCTCGTCGCGGAGGGGAAGGGCAACGGTGGCACGGTCGCGCTGCCGACGCCCGACGCGACCGGGGCCATCGCGATGTCCGCGACCGCCGGGACCGTCGCTCTCGTATCCGACAGCGCGCCGCTGACCTGCAAGACCGCTGCCGATTGCGCGGCCGACAGCCGGGTCAAGGACCTCGTCGGCTTCGGCGATGCCGTTGTCCGCGAAGGAGATCCGGCCGCCGCACCGTCCAACACGACCTCGGTCGCGCGCGCGGCGACGCTCGCCGACACCGACAACAACAGCGCGGACTTCGCGGTCGGCGACCCGACGCCGACCAACACCAAGGGCGAGACCACCGGCACGCAGCCGGGCGAGCCAGGTGTTCCGGCGAAGATCCACGACATCCAGGGCACCACGCGGATTTCGCCGTTCAAGGACAAGCAGGTCGAGGACGTCACCGGCATCGTCACCGCGGTTCGCAGCTTCGGCTCGGCGCGCGGGTTCTGGATCACCGACCCGCATCCGGACAGCGACCCGCGCACCAGCGAGGGCCTGTTCGTGTTCACCGGATCGACCACCCCGGACGTGGCGGTCGGCGACGCGATCACCGCGCAGGGCAAGGTCAAGGAGTACTACCCGGACGCGCCCGCGACCTCGAACTACCAGTCGCTCACCGAGCTGACCAGTGCACAGTGGACGGTCGACTCTTCGGGCAACCCGCTGCCCGCCCCGACCGTGCTGACGCCGGATCAGGTGCCGGATGTGCTGGCCCCCAACGCGGGCGGCAACATCGAATCGCTGCCGCTCGAGCCGTCGAAGTACGCGCTGGACTTCTGGGAATCGCACGAAAGCGAGATCGTCCAGGTTTCCGACGCGCGGGTGGTCGGCCCGAGCAACAAGTACGGTGAGCTGTACGTGACGACGAAGCCGCAGCAGAATCCGACGCCGCGCGGTGGCACGGTTTACCTCGGCTACGACAAGATCAACACTGGGGTGCTGAAGGTCCAGTCGATCATTCCGTCCTCGCAGCAAGCGGCTCCGAAGGTCAACACCGGTGACGTGCTCACTGGCGTCACGTCCGGTCCGGTGGAGTACAGCAACTTCGGCGGGTACACGCTGTTCGCGTCGAAACTGGGTGCGGCCAAGGACAACAAGCTGCAGCGGGAGACCACGCGCAAGCAGCGTCCGGGCGAGCTTTCGGTGGCGACGTACAACGTCGAGAATCTCGCGCCGTCCGATTCGGACACCAAATACGCGCAGCTCGCGCACGGCATTGTCGACAACCTCGCGACGCCGGATATCGTTACCCTGGAGGAAATCCAGGACAACAGCGGCGCGACCGACGACGGCACGGTTGATGCGGACGAGACGCTGAAGAAGTTCACCGACGCGATCGTCGCCGCCGGCGGCCCGCAGTACCAATGGCGGCAGATCAACCCGGTGAACGACGAGGACGGCGGACAGCCGGGTGGCAACATCCGCGTGGGCTTCCTGTTCAACCCGTCGCGAGTGTCCTTTGTGGATCGTCCCGGTGGCAGCCCGACTTCTTCGGTGGGCGTGGTTTCCGATCATGGCAAGGCGCACCTGACGCAGTCGCCGGGCCGAGTCGATCCGGGCAACGGGGCGTGGGAGGACAGCCGCAAGCCGCTGGCAGGCGAGTTCGTGTTCCGCGGCCGGACGGTTTTCGTGCTGGCCAACCACTTCAACTCCAAGGGCGGCGACCAGCCGACGCATGGCCGCTACCAGCCGCCGACGCGCAGCTCCGAAGTGCAGCGGCAGAAGCAGGCGACGGTTCTGCAGGGCTTCGTGGCGCAGTTGCTGGGCGCGGACCCGCGGGCGAACGTCGTGGTGGCCGGGGATTTGAACGACTACCAGTTCTCGCCTGCGCTGGCGAAGCTGACTTCGGGTGGGTTGTTGAAGGACCTGATCGCGACACTGCCTCCGGCTGAGCGGTACAGCTACGTTTTTGAGGGTCAGTCGCAGGTGCTGGACCACATCCTGGCTTCCGCTGCTCCGCGCGGTGTGGATTACGACGTGGTGCATGTGAATGCTGAGTTCGCGGATCAGGCCAGTGACCATGATCCGCAGGTGGTTCGGTTCCGGCCTTCGGCGGGGAATCCGTTCGCGGACCTCGCGAATGACGTGCTCGACCAGTTGGACCGGTTTCTGCACCGTACGGCGTAGCTAGTTGTTCGTGAGGGGAACCCTGAGGGAATCTGATTCCCTCAGGGTTCCCCTCACGGCTGTTGCTTCCTGGGGCGATCCATCTGTCCGCGATTGCCTGGATGGTGGATGGCTTCCGCGATCTTGGGAAGATCTTGAGGCAGGGCCTTCGCCGCGAAGGTTCTCGCCGTCAGCCACTTAAAGAGCGGCCGGGCAATGCTTCCTAGCAGCGTTCCGGACGCGGCAACAATTGCCGCGACTTCCGCCACTGTTGCCGTCACGACGTACGCCTCTCCCTGCGTAGATCGCCCCGATCCATGACCGCGGGCGATGTCACCGGCTAGAACTGGGCGATGTCTATCTCGAGTAGATCTGTATGCATTTGAATACAGAAGTCACACGAACGCGTGAACCGTGACTTCGTGGGCCGGATACTTTCTGGGTTGGCGTCGCTCCCACGCCGTTCGGGCGGGTTGAGGCGTCTCCGGTTCTGGCATGGACGATAGAGTTGGCCGACTGAGTTTCAGTCGTTCAGTCCACTTTCTGACGCGTTTCGCCAGCCGAGTGCGCTAGCTGTCTGGGACAGGGCTTTCACGGCTTAACGTTTCGCGCGCCAGCCGAGCCCCAGCACCGCCTGGACCAGCTCCTGGTAACTCGGCTTGACCTCTTCCAAATACCGGTCCAAATACTGCGGCCGAGCCGTAGTAACCGGCTGCGGATCATCCAAAGCCTCAACGAAATTCAGCCGCGAAACATTGTGCAGCGCCATCTTCCACCACCGGCTAGCGCGCTCTCGGGTCTTCTCTTCCCGATCCTGCGCGGCGACCACTGCGGCTTGGGCGTCCGACAGCTGGCGTTCGATCTCGTCCGCCCGTGCCAGTTCCCAAGCGCGCAGACTGTCCGCCGAACCCCGGGCCAGGCCGACGATTTCCTTGTACCGCATAGCGGGGCTGGTGGTTCCCTCGGTCACGGCGTACCTCCCGCGGTCGGCTCGGTTTCCGGGCGCTGGAACGGAATGATGACTTCCGGCGCCCCGTGCGTGGTGCGGTCGAAGAACAATGCCCGGCCCGGCCGCGGCGACCAGTGCACAACCTGGCCCGCGGCGAATGGCGACAGATCGTTGCCCTGGACGTCCAGCGCGGCCCAGGTCCCGATGTCGTCCGTGCCGCCGAAGCCGAGCGTGTCCTTGAGTCGCGCGATGCTGCGCCACCAGCCGATGGTGTGCACACCGTGCGCGGGGCCGTTCTTCAGCAGCAGGCGCAGGTGGTCGAGGCCGCTCTTCAACTGTCCGACGGCTTTGGCTTCCAGTGCAGGCAAAGCAGCGTCCACTCCGTACAGCAGCAGGATGCGTGGCGTCGTCGTGGAGAGTGACTCGACGATTGATCCCAGCTCGGTGGAGAGGTCTTCAGTGAGTGTCGCGAGATGACCTTCGGCTTCTAGGCGGCTCTTCAAGTCCAAAACCGCGGGGGAACTGGCCACAATGGGGCAATGGAGCAGGAATTCGACCTGTCCGAGCTCAAGCTGCCGGGAAAGCGATCGCGCGGCTGAGTCCATAATGGACAAAGCCTCCGCGGTCGCGCCGCCGAGTACCGCGATGTTTCGGCCGGGTACCCGAGGCAGCTCGACGCCGCAGGCAGCCTCGGTGACGTCGATCGACTGACCCAGGATCGCCCGCGGCTGCGGACTCGGCTTGAGCTCCATGAACGCCGGGAACTGTTCCAGCACCGGCGAATGCGCACCGTCGAACAGGCGGGGCCGGGAGAATCGGCCAGCGTAGAGTTCCCACAGTTTTTGCTGCAGGTTCACGAAAACGTTGCGAGTGCTCGCATCCGGCACGTGCGCGAGCTGGTTCCCGTGTGCGACACCGGAATCGTGGTTGATCACCGCATGCCACTTAGGTGCGGAAACAGCCGCGTTGTTCGTCTCTGCGAGCACCCGGCGCGCCTTCGGCATGGCGATGCGCAAGGTGCACTGCTCGAACACCGCGGGCTTACCCCAAAAAGCTTCGATACCGGCGACATCCTGGCTGGCCAGCACCAGATGGATGCCCTGCGAACGCCCACGGCGCGCGATGTCTTCGAGCAACTGCGTGGCTTGCGCGGTGACCTGGTCACGTCCGGCGAAGAGGTACTGGAATTCGTCGATCACCGCGACGATCCGCGGCCAATGCCCGCCCGGATCCTGTTCGCGCAGGTCAGCCAGGTTGGTGACCTCGTGCTCCTTCGCCGCGGCGGAGCGGCGACGCAGTTCGTCGGCGAGGAAACGCAGCAGTGCCAACCCGAATTCGCGGTCGGTGTTGACGTTGACGCCGACCAGCTTCGCGTGCGGCAGCCAGCTGGAGTCCTTGCGACCGGGTGCGAGACCGGCGAACGAGACGCCTTCCTTGAAGTCCAGCAGGTACAACGCCAGCTCATCGGGCGTGTAGCGCGCGGCGAGACTTCCCAGCAGCGCGTACAGGAAGTTCGTTTTCCCCGAACCGCTCGGGCCGCCGATGAGGGCGTGCGGGCTCGCGTCGCCGATCACCACTTCGACGGCTTCGCCCTCATGGAACCCGATCGGCGCGCGCAGTTCCCGCGCGGAACTCTCCTTGCCGATCTCGGCCGGCATCAGGTCGGCGAACGACCTGGGCCCGCCTTGGCGGGAAATCAGCGCTTCGGCGATGCGGTTCGCCGCGCGGATGACCTGCCCGGACGGCATCGGCGGATCCAGGTCCACGACCAGGTCGCTGCCGGTCATGCTGCTGACCGCGCGGCGTTCGTCCAGCAGGCTGAGCGTTTCGATCGACGCGCTCACCGCGGTGGGCACGTCCACCAGGATCAGGCAGATCCCGGCCGTGAGCGCGCCGCTGGCCACGCGCTTGAGGTCGCGCGCGCGTTCCGCGTCGAGGGTTTCGCCGTTGCCGTACAGCACCGCGATCCGGTACGGCTCCAAGCGCTGGTTGGTCGCTTTTCGCAGTTCCCGCAACGAGGTGTGGCCCGCCTGCATGCCGGTGGCGTGGATCCGGCGGATGTGCCCGGCGAGTTCGTCGAGCAGATCCTCCAGCCGGGTCGGGTCGTACAGCGACAGCGCGCTCGTGCGGCTGAGCGGGTACAGGTCCGGCAGGATCGCGGTGAGCTGGCCGACGTCCCACAGGTGGATTTTCACCGCGCCGGGCTCGAACGCCGACAGCACGCGCATCAGCAGGCCCTGCACGATTCCGTCCACCACCGGCCGGGTTTTCGGCGCGGAGGTGATGGCCAGGTGCGATTCGTCCAGCAGCGGCACGGCGACGTCGAACGTGCGCGAGATGTCGCGTCCGGCCGCGGTGGCCGAACCGACCCGCCACAGCCCGGGAGCGGTGACGCCGGAGTTCGTGCCGACGCGGCCGAGCCATTCGCTCGGCGGCCGCCCGGCCGGGCCCGGCGCGTGCGCGGCGACGAGGTCGCGCAGCTCGCCGGGACCGGCGCTCCAGTCGGTGTAGAAGGCGGTGCGGGTGCCGCCGAGCGCGGCGAACACCTCGTGCGCCGCCGGATGCCGCGCCCATTCCGTCTGCTGGGCCGGGTCGGCGTGATCCATGCCGACCCGGACGATCTCCTGTTCCAGCGTCAGCCGCGCCACCTCGGCCTCGGCCATTTCGCGCGCGCCGACCGCGGCCCCGAGCACGAGCCCGATCTGGTGCCGGACCCGGTCGAGAGCGGTTTGCACACGGTTGCGTTGCTCGGCTGACTTGCTGGCCATCTCATCCCTACAGGCGTGACTGGTATCCGCCCACCAGATCGTCGGCGGCGGCTAAACGGGTGAGGAGGTGTTCGAGCGCCTCGTCGGCCTGCGCGAACTGGCCCGGCAGCCACGGATCTGCCTTGGCCTGCGCGTCGACGAGTGCGCGCCGGGCGTCGCCGAGCAGAGTCCTCGCCCGCTCGGCATGCGCCCGTCCGTCGCCGACCCCCGCTCGCGCGGTGGTGAGCAACTGGTGGATTTCGGCGAGCCCCGACATCGGCGTTAAAGCCGCGCCGAGTAGGAATCGGCCGACGAGATGCCGGCCTGGATGGTGCTCTGCATGCCGGTGATCCCTTGCAGCGCTTCGGCGAGAAGGCCGTGCGCCTGGTTCACCTCGTGCTGGCTGCTGCCCTGGGTGGCTTGGGACAGCGACAGCTGTGCTTCTTCGAGTGCCTGCGCTGCCTGCTGCAGCGCGGCGATGCTCGCGGACGCCTTCTCGTTCGCGAGCGCGATACCAGCGCGGATCTCTTCCACTCCGGCCATGGGGGCGGGCTCCTCGGTGCGTCATGGGCTGAAACGACCACATACAAACTTAGCGTGATCAGGTGTCTTCGGTAAGTAAGTGGGAACGGGAGAATCGACAAAGCCCCGGACGCGGTCGGGCATCCGGGGCCAGTCGGGCGTCGGCTTCTCGGGTGCGCACGCGGGGCCCGAAACCCGCGTTTCAGCCTTCTGACCTGCGGGTTCTCGGTGTTCGTGCGACGGCCAACGCCCAGGTCAAAACGGTATTCGTGACACCGGGAAACCTCTCCGGACGGCTGCGATGAAGTCTGCGGCGAAGCCTAGCGGGTAGGACCGTTCGGCCGATCCCAGCCCCTGCCCCGGTTGCGGACAGCGACGGCCCGCCGCCCGGTTCAGCGAGCGCCTGCCGGATTCGGGTCGTCGCCGAGGTAGGTGCCGTAACCCTCGACGACGAGATCGCCGTCGAAGACCAGGACCTCGTTGACCAGTCCGCCCTTCTGGTTGCGGTAGTTGATAACGAGCGCGCCGAGTCCGACGTAGACGCCGATGACCTCGAAGCGGAGATCGGGAATCCGGCGCAGCCCCTCGGCCCAGTACGCGCGCAGCGCCGCCTTGCCGCGGATCACGCCGTCGCCGCCGATCACCTGAACCGCGACCGGGGACCGGAAGGTCACGTCGTCGGCGAAGTGGGTCATCAATGCGTCGAGATCGTGGGCGTTCCACGCCTGTGCCCAGTGGTCGGCGAACTCTTGAGCTGCGCTGTGGTTCATGACCGAATTCTGTCAGCGGAATATCGTTGCCAGGCAAGGGATTTACGCGGAAACGACGAAGGTCCCAGCTTCTGGGAAGCCGGGACCTTCGTGGTGTTGCAGCGGAGGATACAGGATTCGAACCTGCGAGGGCGTGAACCCAACACGCTTTCCAAGCGTGCGCCTTAGGCCGCTCGGCCAATCCTCCGTGGGGAAGAATACCGGATGGCTCTCCGGGCTTCCGCAGGTGGTCCGACCTGCGCGAACCGGTTCAGGCCGGGACGACGTCGGCGACCACGATGGTGATGTTGTCCGGGCCGCCGCCCTCGTTGGCCAGTGCGATGAGGCGCGGGACGATTTCCTCGGGGGTGCCGTCGGCGAGGACGTCCTGGATGGCCGGTTCGCTGGCGCCCGCGGTGAGGCCATCGGAGCAAAGCAGGTAGCGGTCGCCGGCTTGCGGGGTGAACTCCCAGACGTCCGGTTCGGCCGAGCCGGTGCTCAGGAGGGCCTTCATCAGCATCGAGCCACGCGGGTGGTGGTCGGCGTCGGCGGCGCTGATGGTGCCGTCTTCGACCAGGGCCTGGGCCAGGGTGTGGTCGCGGGTGATGCGCTGCAGTTCGCCGTCGCGCAAAAGGTAGCCGCGGGAGTCGCCGACGTGGGCCGCGGCGAAGTGGGTGCCGTCGAACAGCAGGGTGGTGAGGGTGGTGCCCATGCCTTGGGTGGCGGGGGTTTCTTCGGCCACCTGGGCGAGCTGTTCGGCGATCCGGCGGACGCCGTCGGAGAGCAGGTTCGACAGGTTGTGCGCGGTGAGGTCCAGCGTGCGCAGCTCCGCGTCCAGCGAGGCCAGCACGCTGACCGCGGTCGAGCTGGCCACCTCGCCGTGCGGCTGGCCGCCGATGCCGTCGGCCACCACGAGCATCCGCCCGCTGGCGTACACGGAGTCCTCGTTGTTGGTGCGTCGTCGCCCTTGATCCGATCCCGCGGAGTAGCGCAGGGTGAACCGGGTCTGCTCGGTGGCCATGTCCCCATGAAACCATTGGTTGACTGAGTTAACAAGCAAAACGATGGAAACCGCTGTCGTCGGCTATCGTGCTCGTCATGGCAGACGACGCGGCGGTGAGTGCGGCCGACATCGCGCGCCTGGCGGGCGTGCGCCGGGCGGCGGTGAGCAACTGGCGGCGGCGCCACGACGATTTTCCCAAACCTGTAGGCGGCACGGCGTCCAGCCCGTTGTTTTCGCTGCCGGAGGTGCAGGCGTGGCTGCGCGGGCGCGGGCGTCCGTTCGAGCTCGCGCCGATTGACGAGGCGTGGCAACGGCTGCGTGCCCTTGGCGACGACCTCGATCTCGGCGCGCGGCTGGCGGCGGTCGGCGAGTATCTCGCGGACGATGCTGAGGGGCCTGATGATGCGGAGCTGCTGGCGCTGATCTCCCAGCTCGCGTCGAGCGAAGGCGCGGCGGAGACGTTCGAGCAGCTCTGCGACCGTTTCTTCGAGGCCCATGCCCGCCGGCTTTCCACCACGCCGACCGCGTACGCCGACCTGATGGTGCGGCTGACCGGCGCGAAGGGGGCCACGGTGCTCGACCCGGCGTGCGGGTTCGGGTCGCTGCTGCTGGCCGCCGCCGCGACCCGGGCGCGGGGGCAGGACGTCGATCCGGACACCGCGCGGATCGCTGGCATCCGGCTGCGGCTGCACGGCGCGGACACCGAGGTGCACGCCGCAGACGCGTTGCGCGCGGACGCTTTCGCCGATCGGCTCGCTGACGTCGTGCTGTGCGATCCGCCGTTCAACGAGCGCGGCTGGGGGCACGAGGAACTGGTCGGCGACGCGCGCTGGGAGTACGGCTTGCCGCCGCGCGGCGAGTCGGAGCTGGCGTGGGTGCAGCACTGCCTGGCCCACGTGAAGCCCGGCGGCGCGGTGGCGGTGCTGATGCCGGGGGCGGCGGCCGGGCGGCGGAGCGGGAAGCGCATCCGGGCGAATCTGCTGCGCGCTGGCGCGTTGCGTGCGGTGTGCACGCTCGCGGCGGGCACCGATCTTTGGCTGCTCACGCGACCGGAGCCGGAGCAGCGAGCGCCGGCGACCGTGCTGATCGCCGACACGACCGCGGAGAACGTCGAGCAGGTGTGGCTGGACTTTCTGGCCGATCCGGATACCGGCGAACGCATCATCGACGTGCTCGACGACGACGTCGACCTCACGCCGTCCGGTCGCCCTGGCGAAAGTGACTCGGGCGAGGCTTTCCTTGCCGCGCAACGGCTCTTCGGGCAGATCGGGATCGAGCTGCCCAAGCTGGAACCGGCTTCCGGCGAACCGGCGCACACGACTGTCGGCGAGCTGGTGAAGGCGGGCGCGCTGCGGATCACGCACGCGCCGCCGCGGACCGCCGACGGCGACGAAGCCGTGCTGACCACCGACGACGTCCTAATCGGTGGCCCGCCGACCGGGCATGCCGCGCCCGATCCGGCGGCGGTGTTCGCCCATGAAGGCGACGTGGTCGCGTCGGTCACCGGCGCGGTGATCGTCCATAGTGGAGCACCGGTGCGGCTCGGGCCCGCGCTTTCCCGTTATCGCGTGGATCCGGAGCTGCTCGACGCACAGTTCCTCGCCGGCTGCCTGCGCGCCGCGGACTTCCCGGTGCACAGCGCGTCGACCCGGATCGATGCGCGGCGGTTGAAGGTGCCGCGGCATCCGCTCGAAACGCAGCGTGCGTACGGCGTCGCTTTCCGCGCGCTCGCGGACTTCGACCGGGCGCTGCGGCAAACCGCGGAAATCGGCCGCGACCTGGTGCGGCTAGGCTTTGCCGCACTCGCCGAAGGACGGCTGAAGCCCGGTGGCGGGTGAGCGCTGTGAGGGGGCCCATGCTGATCGCGGACCGCTACGAGGTCGACGATCTGCCGCTCGGACGGGGCGGCATGGGTTCGGTGCACCGCGGGCTCGACCGGCGGCTGGGCCGGCACGTCGCGATCAAGCTGCTGCGGCTGCCCGGCGGCGACGAAGAGCTGGAGGAACGCTTCGCGCGCGAAGCGCGGATCCTCGCCACGCTCGACCATCCCGGCGCGCCCACGCTGTACGACTTCGGCGCGCATGACGACCGGCTATTCCAGGTCATGCAGTTCGTCGAAGGCGTGACGCTGGACGATCTGATCGCCGAACACGGTCCGCTGCCGGTGCCGTGGGCGGCGGCAATCGCGGCGCAAGCAGCTGCGGTGTTGTCGGCGGCGCACGCTCGCGCGGTCTGTCACCGTGATCTCAAGCCAGCCAACCTGATGCTGTGTCCGGACGGCAGTGTGAAGGTGATGGACTTCGGGCTCGCTGTGTTGCGCGAAGCCGACACTGCTCGCTTCACGCGCGCAGGACAGCTGCTGGGTACGCCGTCGTACATGGCTCCGGAGCAGATCCAGCGTGGGCACGCGGAGCCGCGAAGCGACCTGTACGCGCTCGGTTGCGTACTGCACGAGATGCTGACTGGCCGTCCGGTCTTCACCGGGCCGACGGCGTACGCGGTGTTCGACAAGCAGGTGAAGGAAACAGCGCCGGTCGTTCCCGGCGTACCGCGAGAGTTGAACGCGCTTCTCGCCGCGACGCTCGCGAAGGATCCTTCGGCGCGACCGTCTGGGGCGGAAGTGCTGTACGCGAATCTCGTGCCTTTCGCGCGCGACTTGCCACCGTTGCCGGGTTTCCTGCACCCGGCAACGGTGCTGAGCCCTTCGCGGATGTACGCGCGCATGGTGGGGCTTAGCGGCTGATGCTCGCGGGCGTCTGCTCGGACAGCGGCAGGCCAAGCTTCTGGATGCGGTAGTAGGTGTAAGCGTTCTGTACGCCGATGCTGACGCCGATCGTGAGCATGATCGTCGAAGACGTCACGGTGTTGCTGACGCCGAGCGCGGCTCCGATGAAGGAGAAGCCAACGCGTACGCCGATGGTGGCGAACCACAGCACCAGCGTGAGCGGAGTGCCCTTCACGAACGTCGTGCCTTCGCGGGCACTGAGAACCGAAGTGGAGCTGCGCAGGACGCCCAGCAGGCCAAGGACTACGACGTCGCCAGCCAGCAGCGCGTATTCCGTCGCGGTCGCGCTTTGCAACGCGGTGGCGGCGGAGAACACGCCGATCGCGGTCAGGATGAACGGCAGCGTCAGCAACCGCTTGCGGCTGAGCAGCGTGCCGCGCCACTGCCGGTAGACGACCCGGTAGAGGACGAGTGCCGCGATCGCGACGTAGACAACGATGGTGAGCGGGCCGAGGTTCACGGTGCTCCTTCGGAGGTGGTCGGCTTCGCCCGGCCGGCGGCGGGTGCCGGGAGGCTGCCCGGCGTGCTTCCAGCCTCGCCGGGATCGGTGCGGTTTTCGTCGGCGTACGGGCTGGTGCCGGGTGGATCCGCGGCTCAACCCGGGGGTGGAGACGCCGGATCGTGACCATTTCCGAGCAACCACGTAGGGGTGGTGGTCGTCTATTCGGGTGATACGGGTCCTACCGAATGTGACCCGACCGAACGCGGGGGTACCGGATCGTGAAAAGGGTTCTGGTGGGGATGGCGGCGCTGGCCGCGGCTTTCGGGCTCGTGGCGTGCTCCGGCGGCACGGCCGGGTCGGCTTCCGGCGGCGGGGCGGTTCCCGCGGCGGCGAGCGTGCCCACCTCGTCGGCTAGCGCGCCGGCCAGCAGTTCCGCCCCGGCGACCAGCAGCAGCCCGGCGAGCACCAGCGCGACTCCGACGCCGAAACCGACTCCGAAGCCCGCGCCCGCGCCCAAGCCGCAGCCGAAGGCCGACCCGGAGCCGAGCGCCGACGTGCCGTGCGCGGCGGCCGCCGCCGCTTCGGGCACCAGCGCCTGTGTCGACATTTCCGGGCACCGCGCCTGGCTGCTGCAGGACGGCAAGGTCATCTACGGCCCCGTCTCGATGCTGCCCGGGCGCAAGGGGCACGCGACCCCGACCGGCACGTTCCACGTGCTGTCCAAGGAAAAAATGCACCTGAGCAAGCAGTTCGACAACGCGCCGATGCCGAACTCGGTCTTCTTCTACCCGGGCGACGCGTTCCACACCGGCAGCCTGAAGGTGTACTCGCACGGCTGCATCCACCTGTCGGCGGCGTCGTCGCTGCGGTTCTTCAACACCCTGCACGTCGGCGACGTCGTCCAGGTCGTGCCCTGACCCAGAGCGTCACGTTCGGATAAATATCACCCGATAGAGGCAACTCCATCCCCCTTTTGAGCGATTACTCCTCGCTGAGAAAGGGGGCCTTGGATGGCCTGGCGCAAGTTCCGTTCCCTGCTCGTGGCCGCACTCGTGGCGGTCGCCGTTCCCGTCGTGGACATCGCGGTCGCCCCGGCGGCAGCTGCCGATACTCCGGCGCTGCCGCCGGGGTTCGTCTTGCGGGACCTGCCCACCGGGCTCGGGCAGTACGAGTTCACCGACTTCGCCTGGCTGCCCGACGACAGCGTGCTGGCGCTCGGCAAGTCCGGCGTCGTCAACTGGGTCCCGGCCGCGGGTGCCGGCGCGCCGCAGCGGATCGCGACCTTCCCGGTCGAGACGCAGGGCGACATGGGCCTCACGAGCATCGCGCTCGCGCCGGACTACGCCACCTCGCACCAGATCTACCTGAACCGCTCGGTGTCGCTGGGCAACGGCCAGTACACGTTGCGCGCCGCCAAGTTCACCGTGCAGGTCGACGGCGACGGCCATCCGTCCGGACTGACCGGCGAGCAGGTGATTTTCGACCTGCCCGGCAGTCCGTATTACATCCACGGCCTCGACACCGTTTACCCCGCGCCGGACGGCACGCTCTGGTACTCCGTCGGCGACAACGGCGACGCGGGCAAGACCAACCCGGTCGCCTTCGTCGCGCAGGACCTCGATTCGCCGTTCGGCAAGATCCTGCACCTCACCGCGGACGGCAAGGGCGTGCCGAGCAACCCGTACTACAACGCTTCCGCGCCGGATTCCGCCCGCAGCAAGGTTTTCGCAAGTGGATTCCGTAACCCCTTCCGGTTCAGTCTTGACCCGAAGAGCGGCCTGCCGGTGGTCGGCGATGTCGGCTGGTACACCTGGGAAGAGCTGGATGTCGTGCAGCCTGGGGCGAATCTCGCTTGGCCTTGTTACGAGGGGAACCATCCCACGCCGGGCTATTCAACGGACGCGCGTTGTGCTTCCGTGGTGAACACTCCGCCGTTGTGGGACTACCAGCACGGGACTGGTCCTGCGCAGGGCAACAGCGTCACTGGCGGGATTGTGTATGGGGGCACTACTTATCCGGCTGCTTACCAGGGTGCGTACTTCTTCGGCGACTACGCGGGGCAGAAGATCTGGACGCTGCGTTATGACGCCCAGGGCAAGCTCACGCAGGCGCCGACGAGTCCGCCGCCGTTCCAGAATGTCGGTGGGGTTACTCGGATTTCTGCCGCGCCTAACGGCGACATTGTCTTCAGCGACCTCAACTCCGGGGTGCTCCGGCGGTTGAGTTACTCGACGAACAACGCTCCGCCAGTGGCCAAGGCGACGTCTTCGACGGATCCGGATACTCGCACGGTTTCCTTTGACGCCAGCGGTTCTACTGACGCCGACGGCGATCCGCTCACGTATGCCTGGGACTTCGGGGACGGCAGCACTGGTGCCGGGGTTCAGGCCAGCCACCAGTACGGGGACGGTGCTTCGTTCACCGCGACGTTGACCGTCTCGGATCCGCTCGGCGGGGTTGGGACGGCGAAGATTGCTGTCGCGCCGGGTAATCACTCGCCGGTGTTGACGTTGTCCGCGCCGGACAAGAACTTCGCCGTCGGTGAGCCGGTTTCGTTGTCGGCTACGGCTACTGACGTTGAGGATGGAGCGCTTCCGGTTACGTGGACGTCGTTGATTCGGCACTGTCCGGATCTTGGGGCTTGCCATGTGCATCCTGGAGACGGGGCGACCGGGCCCACGCTGACGGTTCCGTTTACCGATCACACGGACTCTCGGATGGAGTTCACCGCGACTGTTACCGATAGCGCGGGGGTGCAGGCCAGCAAGACGTATGTCGCTTACCCGCGCCAGCATCGGTTGACGTTGGTGGGAACGCAGCCTGCCGCGTTGAGCATCCCGAGCGAGGGCGGCGTCAGCAGCGCGATGGTCACTGAGGGTGCGACGTTCGACGTGACCGCGGCGTTGGTCGGCACTGACGGGGTCTCCAAGTTCACCGGTTGGCAGGGCGGTCCGGCTACCTCTTCGTGGTCGATCACCGTTGGCGCCGGCGACATGACCCTTACCGCCAACTACGTCACGGCGATCGACCAGCGATATGCGGCTGAACCTGGGTTGCGGAGTTTGCTCGGCGCGCCAACGGGTCCTGAGGTCGTGGACGGTCCGGTGCGGTATCGGGTTTACGCGAACGGCCGGTTGTACTGGTCGGCGGCTGCCGGGGTGCATGAGATCGGCGGGCAGATCCTGGCCCGGTACCTCGCGATCGGCGGGCATCAGTTGTACGGGCCGCCGGTGACCGACGAGACCCGGACGCCGGACGGGGTGGGGCGGTACAACCATTTGATCGGTACCCCGGCAAGCCAGGCCGCGTCGATTTACTGGACGTCTTCTACGGGTGCGCATTCGGTGCAAGGGCAGATTCGGGCTAAGTGGGCCGCGCTGGGCTGGGAGCGCGGGGTCGGGTATCCGACCACCGATGAGTCCGGGACTCCCGACGGGGTCGGACGGTATAACCACTTCACCGGCGGTTCGGTCTATTGGACGCCTTCCGGTGGGGCGCATCAGATCGGCGGCGCGATCCGGGACAAGTGGGCTTCGCTGGGCTGGGAGCGGGGTCTTGGCTATCCGACTACGGATGAGTCCGCGACGCCGGATCGGGTGGGCCGGTACAACCACTTCACTGGCGGGTCGATCTACTGGACGCCGGCTACCGGGGCGCATCAGATCGGTGGGGCCATTCGGGACAAGTGGGCTTCGCTGGGTTGGGAGCGAGGTCTCGGTTATCCGACTACCGATGAAACCAGTACCCCTAACGGGATCGCGCGGTACAACCACTTCACCGGCGGTGGCTCGATTTACTGGAGCGCGGGGACTGGGGCGCACATGGTGCAGGGGGAGATCCGCAAGCGGTGGGCCGCGCTGGGATGGGAGAACGGGTATCTGGGGTTGCCTACCTCGGATGAATATCCGATCAGCGGGGGCGCCCGAAGCGATTTCCGGGGCGGATATGTGATTTTCCGGAATGGGGTGACCACGGACTACCGGTGGTGAGTCGTTCTCGGGGCTGCCGTCGGTGCGCCATCGCTCGGCCGACGGTAGCTCCGCACCGGGATTTCTTGTTACTGTGTCGTTAGGCTGTGACTGGCGTGTGAAGATGGATCACCATCGGGGAGCGGCCTCGTCGACGTGACGTCGTGCCGTGCGCCTGGGCTCTTGCAGGATCGAGATCCGGGAGACACGGCGATGGTTCGACCTCTGGCCTTTTCGAGAGAATCCTGGCACCGGCCTCAGCTGGTGGGAATTGTCAACGTCAGCGCGGACTCGTTCTCTGACGGCGGCAGATTCCTGACACCGGCGAACGCGCTCGCGCACGCGCGCCGATTGCTGGCGGCGGGCGCGGACGTCGTCGAACTCGGCCCCGCAGCCAGTCATCCGGGCGCCGTGCCGGTGACCGCCGACGAGGAAATGCGGCGCCTCGACCTGGTCCTGGACCATTTGGTCGCCGACGGCATCCCCGTGTCGGTCGACTCGTTCCAGTCCCAGACACACCGGTTCGCCGCTGCTCGCGGAGCCACTTTTCTCAACGACATCCAGGGATTTCCGGACCCCGCGCGGTATGCGGAGCTGGCCGATACCGGATGCCGCCTCGTCGTCATGCACTCGGTGCAGCGGCGGGGACCCGCGACCAAGGTGCGCACCGACCCGCAGACGGTGCTGACGGCGCTGGAGCAGTTCTTCGACGAGCGGCTGGCTGCGCTCCAAGCGGCGGGCATCGACCGCGAACGGCTGATCATCGATCCCGGGCTCGGATACTTTCTCGGCGCCACGCCGGAACCGTCGCTGGCAGTGCTGGGCGCGCTCCGCGCGATCAGGACCCGGTTCGGGGTCCCGATCATGGTCTCGCCGTCCCGGAAGTCGTTCCTGCGCGCGATCACCGGACGCGAGCTGGCGGAGATCGGCCCGGCCAGCCTGGCCGCTGAGCTGTACGCCGCCAGCCACCGCGTCGATTTCATCCGGACTCACGACGTCGCGGCGCTTCGGGACGCACTCACCGTCCTCGCTGCCTTGGACCAGTACGCGGGAGCCAGCCGATGACGCGCCTCGACACTGCCCTGTTTCCGGTGAGCATCAAGCTCGAAACGGGCGTCCGACAAGCATCCTCTCCGGATCCGCCAGCACTGCCTAAGCTACCGCGCACCACCGAAAAAATCAGGCCAGATCAGCCGGACGGGTGCCGGTGGAGGCGAGCGGTAGGCCCAACGCAACCCGTTCGGTCAGCCAACCGCTGGGCCGGTAGCGAGGATCCCCGGTGGCGCGCAGCAACCCGTTCAGAATCCGGAGAACCTTTTCCGGACCGACCAGGTCGCCCCATTCCAGGGGACCGCGGGGGTAGCCAAGGCCTAGCCGCACGGCGGTGTCGATGTCGGCGGGGGCCGCGAGGCCCTGGTCGGCGATGTAGCAGGCCGTGTTGATGATCGAGGCCAGAAGGCGTTGCGCGATGGGGGCGGCACCGTCGCGGACGACCGTCACCGGGGTTCCGGTGGCAGCCAGGGCGGCCCAGGCGGCGCGGCCGTACTGGGGGGCCAGTCCAGGATGGACAGACATCGTGAAGCGCGATTCGTAGCCGAGGGCGTCGATTCCGCAGACGCGCGAGGCGGGCAATTCCAACTGCCGGGCAGCCTCCACAGTGGACTCTCCGCGCAAGGTCACCAGCAGAACCGTGTCCGGGTAGGCGTCGGGGACGACGTCGACGCCTGCCGCGGACAGCAGGCGGCCCAGGCGTTCGTCGGCGGCGTAGACCGGCATGGCGGGGGCGGGCGGGGCCGGAACCTCCGCGGGGACTTCTTGTTTTCCGTCGGGATAGCGGTAGAAGCCTTCGCCGGTTTTGCGGCCGAAGAGTCCGGCGGCGACGCGCGGGCGGGTGAGCCACGACGGGCGCAGGCGCGGTTCTGCGTGGAAGCCGCTCCAGATGCTTTCCAACACTGCGTGCGAGACGTCCAGGCCGGTGAGGTCCAGCAGTTCGAACGGGCCTAGCTTGAGGCCGAGGACGTCGCGTGCGATGCGGTCGATCTCGGCGGGAGAAGCGAGAGACTCGGAAAGGATCTGCAGGGCTTCGGTGTTCAGGCCACGGCCTGCGTGGTTGACGAGGAAGCCGGGCGCGTCCTTGGCCAGCACGGGTTCGTGGCCCCAGCCGCGGACCAGTTCGAGCGCTTCGCCGGGCAGCCAATCGGCGGTGCGGGCGCCGGGGATGACCTCGACCAGGCGCATCAGCGGGACCGGGTTGAAGAAGTGCAGACCGATCATGCGCGTGGGGTCGGTGATCCCGGCGGCGATTTCGGTGACCGACAGCGAGCTGGTGTTCGTCGCGAAGATCGTGTCGGGACCGCAGACCTTCTCCAAGCCGGCGAAGAGGGTTTGCTTCGTTTCCAGGTCTTCGCGGACGGCTTCGATCACCAGGTCCACGCCCTCGGCGGGCGCGAGCGGGCCGTCGACCGGGACGAGCCGTTCCTTCGCCGCGCGGCCGGCGTCCTCGGCGAGTTTGCCTTTGGCGACCAGCCGGTCGACCATCGCGCTGACGTGCTCGATCGCCGCGTTCACCGCGTCCGGTGCCGCGTCCGCGAGTTCCACGGTGGCTCCGCCGGTCGCGGCGAGCTGGACGATGCCTCGTCCCATCACGCCGGTGCCGATCACCCGGATCCTGCCGACCCGTCCGGCCCATCCCGTCACGTCGAACCCGCCTTTCGTTCTTGCGCCACGGCGAACTTACCCCGGACTACAGACCGACGAAGTCCGCCATCTGCCCGATGAGGTGCTCGAAGTACGCGTCGGCGGGGTCGACGCTGCCGACGTACTGGCCGAACAGCTCGAAGTTGAGCGCGCCGAACAGCTGCGTCCAGGCGCCGATGGCCCGCATGACGACCTCGGCGGGCGCGTCGATCTCCAGGATCCGGGTGAGCCGATCTGCTTGCGCGCGCAGTTCCGCCGACATCGGCGCGGTGACCGCCGGCTCGTGCGGATGTGCGTCGCGCAGCACTGCGACCAGCGCGAACGCCACTCGGCCCGCGGGCCCGACGGTGTCTTGCGGAGCTTGGTAGCCGGGGATCGGCGAGCCGTAGATGAGCGCGTACTCGTGCGGGTTCGCGCGGGCCCATTCGCGGGTCGCGCGCCAGATGGCTCGCCAGCGCGTGCGCGGGTCTTCGGTGTGCGGGTCGGCCTGTTCGGCCGCCTCGCCGACGGCGTTGTACGCGTCGACGATCAGCGCGGTGAGCAGGTGATCCCGGCTCGGGAAGTACCGGTACAGCGCCGACGAGACCATCCCCAGCTCACGGGCGACCGCGCGCAGGGAAAGCCCGAGCGCGCCGACCTCGGCCAGCTGGCGGCGGGCCTCGTCCTTGATCTCGCGGGTCAGCTCGGCGCGGACTCGTTCGCGGGCGGTCCGGGGTGCGGCAGTCATGCGATCAGTGTGCCTCGAATGAGAGCGCTGCGCAAAATCGAGAGCACTGCTCTTGACAGCCGACGGGTGCCGGTGTTCATTGTTCACAACAGAGAGCACCGCTCTCGCAAGCCGAGGAGGATCCCATGACCAGCACCCGTTACCTCGAACCGAGCAAGACGATGGCGGCCTTCAACGGCTTCGTCCGCTGGCTCACCAAGCGCGGCCTCAGCGTGTGGGGCAGCCGGGTGCTGGGCGTGCGCGGCCGCAAGTCCGGCGAACTGCGCGAGGTCCCGGTGAACCTGCTGCCGTTCGAGGGCAAGCAGTACCTGGTGGCCGCGCGCGGCGAAACGCAGTGGGTGCGGAATCTCCGCGCCGCGGGCGAGGGCCAGCTGACCGTCGGCCGCCGCACCGAGACCTTCACCTACCGCGAGTTGGCCGACGAGGAGAAGCCCGTCATCCTGCGCTCGTACCTCAAGCGCTGGGCGTTCGAGGTCGGCGCGTTCTTCGACGGCGTGGACGCGAAAGCTCCGGAGGAGAAGCTGCTGGAGATCGCGCCGGGCTACCCGGTGTTCGAGATCTTCACCCGGTGAGTCAGTGCGTGCGTTTCCGGAACGCAGTGGCCGCGACGAGGACCACGCCGACCAGGAACGCGACCAGCCCGATCAGGAACCACAGCTTCTGTCCGGTCATGAAGCTGCCGGTCAGCACGCCGACGCCCTGCAGCACCCACACCGCGCCGACGAGCACCAGCACCACACCGCACGCCAGCGTGATCCACCGCTTCACGACAGCCTCCTCGCTCGGAAGGGAACCTCGAGGAAGTCTCTCAAGGTTCCCTTCAAGCGACTAACCGCGGCGGCGAGGCTGTCCGTTGCCGAACTGCTGGGCTTCGCCGAGCGAGGTCGCGGTGGCCGTGGTGCCTTGGACCTTCGCGACCACAGTGACGTTGTCGCCGGACTTGGGCGAACCGGTTTTGCTGGTCGAAGAATCCAGCGTGTAGCTCTGCTTGTAGCCGTCCTTGCTCGTCAGGGTCACCGAGGTGGCGCTGAGTTCGGTGATCGTCCCGGTTTGCAGGCGTTCGGTCACGTACCCGCCGGCGGGATCGGCCACCACGAAGTCGCCGTGCAGTGCGTCCCGCAGCGCGGCCATCCCGCCCATGCCTCCGCGACCGGCGAAACCGCCCTGTCCGCCGGGTCCTCCCGGGCCGCCGAAGCCGCCGGGACCCTGACCCTGCTGTGCGGTCGCGTTGTTGCCGCTGGTGCCCGCCCAGATCGCCAGCCCGCCGCCCACCGCGATCACTACCGCGACGCCCGCCGCGATCGCGGTCTTCCGGCCCGACCACGCTTTCCCCGGGCCGCTGCCGCCGGATGCGGGAGCAGGCTGCTCTCCCCAGGTCGCGCCCTGTGCTGGATCGGTCGTCATGGTCTCCTCCGGAACGTTCGAGCTGGTTCTTCCCGAGCGTCGGGGCGCGCGCTGTGCGGAAGCTGTGCCGGACGTGGGGGACACCTGTGCACCCAGGCGGGGGAACGCGGGGGACACTGCACAGGAAACGCACAGCCGGGGCACAGCTCGACCTGAAGGCGGGCCCCGAAGATGGCACCATGAGCAGTGTGAACGCCGCATCTGCCGGCCGGGGCAAGGCCGAACTGCGCCGCGCGGACGGCAGCCCGGTCCGCGTGCTGGTCGTCGACGACGAATCGACGCTGGCCGAACTCGTGTCGATGGCCCTGCGGATGGAGGGCTGGGAGGTGCGCAGCGCGGGCACCGGAGCCGAGGCGGTGCGCGTCGGCCGCGATTTCCGGCCGGACGCCGTGGTGCTCGACGTGATGCTGCCCGATTTCGACGGGCTCGAGGTGCTGCGCCGGATGCGCGCCGAAACGCCTTATCTGCCCGTTCTTTTCCTGACCGCGAAAGACGCGGTGGAGGATCGGATCGCCGGGCTCACCGCGGGCGGCGACGATTACGTGACCAAGCCGTTCAGCCTCGAAGAGGTGGCGCTGCGGCTGCGCGCGCTGCTGCGCCGGGCGGGCGGGGTTTCCGGGTCGACCGGGTCGCAGCTCGTGGTCGGCGATCTGACGCTGGACGAGGACAGCCGCGAGGTGCACCGCGGCGGCGACCTGGTGCCGCTCACCGCGACCGAGTTCGAACTGCTGCGCTACCTGATGCGCAATCCGCGCCGGGTGCTGTCGAAGGCGCAGATCCTCGACCGCGTGTGGAGCTACGATTTCGGCGGCCAGGCCAATATCGTCGAGCTGTACATTTCCTACCTCCGCAAGAAAATCGACGCCGATCGGGAACCGATGATCCACACCATGCGCGGCGCCGGGTATGTCCTCAAACCCGCCGCGGGCTGAGCGCCGCCGTCCGTGGTCGTTGCGCCGCCGGCTGATCATGCAGCTGGCGGCGCTGCTCGCGTTGGTCTGCGTAGTGGTCGGCGTGGTCACCGAACTCGCGTTGAACAGTTTTCTCGTCGGGCAGCTCGACGTACAGCTGGCGGCGGCGAGCGATCGCGGGTTCCGGCACGGCGTGCCGCGGCCGCCCATCAACGGCACCGGCAAGGTGCCGCCGGACCCGCTGCGCGTGCTCGGCCAGCCGGAGGGGACGCTCAGCCTGACGGTGCACGACGGAAACGTGAACGGGCAGGTGATCGGCCCGCTCGGTCTCGTTCAGCTGACGACGGAGCAGGAACGGGTTTTGCTCGTGCTCGCGCCGAACGGCCAGCGCCGCACGGTCGAGCTTCCCGGGAATCTCGGGAAATACCGCGTGATCTCGACGTATTCGCCGCGCGGCGAGTTCACCGTGATCGGGTTGCCGATGACCCGGGTCACGGAAACGTTGTGGCGGTTGGGGTTCATCTTCGGCGGCGTCGCGCTCGGCGGCATTCTCGTCGCCGGGTTCGCCGGTGCGGTCACGATCCGGCGCACGATGGCTCCGCTGGACCGGCTCGCCGCCACCGCTTCTCTGGTTTCCGAACTGCCGCTGGACCGCGGCGAGGTCGCGCTGTCCGAGCGAGTGCCCGAAGTGGACACTGACCCGCGAACCGAAGTCGGCAAGGTCGGTTCGGCGATCAACCGGATGCTGGGCCACATCGCCGAGGCGCTCGCCGCCCGGCAGGCCAGCGAAAGCCGGGTGCGGCAGTTCGTCGCGGACGCGAGCCACGAATTGCGCACGCCGCTCGCCGCGATTCGCGGGTACGCGGAATTGACCCGGCGCAGCGGCGAACAGGTGCCGCCGGACATCGCGTTCGCGATGAGCCGGGTGGAATCCGAATCGGCGCGGATGACGACGCTCGTGGAAGACCTGCTGCTGCTCGCCCGGCTCGACTCCGGACGCCCGGTGGTGCACCAGCCGGTCGATTTGTCCCGGCTGGTCGCGGACGCGGTCGCCGATTCGCACGTCGCCGGGCCGGAACACAAGTGGCTGCTGGAACTTCCCGGCGAACCCATCGCGGTGCTGGGCGATTCCGGGCAACTGCACCAGGTGGTGCTGAACCTCCTCGGCAATGCCCGCACGCACACGCCCGCGGGCACCACGGTGACGACCGCACTGTCCACACGAGACGGATGGGTCACTTTGTCCGTTGTGGACGATGGGCCGGGAATTCCGCCGGACATCCTGCCCGAGGTATTCGAGCGGTTCGCCCGTGGCGACAATTCTCGTTCGCGCGCTGCCGGGAGTACCGGGCTCGGCCTGGCGATTGTCGCCGCGGTGGTAGCGGCGCATTCCGGGCGGGTGATGGTCGCCAGCGGGCCGGGGCGGACCGAATTCGTCGCCTCGTTCCCGCAATTGCGTGACGGTGGCAACACTCCTTCGTGAGTGATTCACAGCCCGCGCACAGCCCGGGCCGTGAGAATTGCGGGCATGACGATTGTCGACGCGCCCGCCTCGGTGGGCACGCCACGCTGGGTTCGCCCCGCGGTCGCGGTGTTGCTGCTCGGCACGGCCGCGCTCTATCTCGCCAATGTCGCGATTTCCGGTTGGGGCAACGACTTCTACGCGATGGCCGTGCAGGCGGGCACGTGGGACTGGAAAGCGTGGTTCTTCGGCTCGCTCGATCCGGGCAACGTGGTCACCGTCGACAAACCGCCGCTTTCTCTGTGGATGATGGGATTGTCCGGGCGGATCTTCGGATTCTCCAGTTGGAGCATGCTGGCGCCGGACGCGCTGGCGGGCGTGGGCTCGGTCGGGCTGCTGTATCTGGCGGTGCGGCGGCTTTCCGGTCCGGTGGCCGGGATCCTGGCGGGGTCGTTGCTCGCGCTCACTCCGGTGGCCGCGTTGATGTTCCGGTTCAACAATCCGGACGCGTTCCTGGTGCTGCTGCTCGTCGCGGGCGGTTATTTCCTGGTGCGGGCGCTGGAAAACGCGAGCACGAAGTGGTTGCTGCTGGCGGGCGTCGCGATCGGCTTCGGGTTCCTCGACAAGATGCTGCAGGCGTTCCTGGTGTTGCCTGCGTTCGTGCTCGCGTACGCGGTCGCTGCGCCGACTTCGCTGGGGCGGCGGGTGTGGCAACTGCTCGCCGCGGCCGGCGCGGTGGTGGTTTCCGCGGGCTGGTGGGTGCTCGCGGTGGCGTTGTGGCCGGTGGCGGATCGGCCGTACATCAGCGGGTCGACGAACAACAGCGTGCTGGAATTGGCCTTCGGGTACAACGGACTCGGCCGGATTTTCGGACAGTCGCACGGCGGGGACGCGAAACCGAAATTGCCGGAGTTTCCCGGCGCTGAGCATGGCTTTGGCGGCCAGACGGGCTTGACTCGGTTGTTCACTCAGCAATTCGGCGGCGAGGCGTCCTGGCTGTTGCCCGCGGCGTTGATCGGGCTCGTGGCCGGATTGTGGTTCACCCGCCGAGCGCCGCGCACTGACCCCGCGCGGGCGGCGTTGCTGCTGTGGGGCGCCTGGACGGTGATCAGCACGCTCGTGTTCAGCTACATGAGCGGGATCATCCACCCGTACTACACGGTCGCGCTCGCGCCGGGAATCGCCGCCACCGTAGCGATTTCCGCGACCGAACTGTGGCGCGGCCGCGCACACCTGGCCCCGCGAGTGGTGCTCGCGGTGATGCTGGCGGCGACTGTCGCGTGGAGTTTCGTGCTGCTGCACCGGACTCCGAACTGGCAGCCGTGGGTGCGGTACACCGTGCTGGTGCTCGGCGTTCTAGGCGTGGTCGCGCTGCTGATCGGGACTGCACGCCGAGCCGTCGCGGCGCTGGCGATCATGGCTGCACTGTTCGGGATGGCGTCTTTCACGGTGGCTACCGCGTCGACGGCGCACACCGGCGGAAGTCCGGCGTCCGGGCCGCAAAGCCAGCACAAGGGCCGCACCAGTTTCGGCGGGCCCCAACAGTCCAATGTGGAGCTTAACCGGCTGCTGGAGAACACGACGACTAAGTGGGCCGCCGCCGAAACCGGTGCGATGCAGGCCGCCGGGCTGGCTCTGGACAGCGGCAAACCGGTGCTCGCGGTCGGCGGCTTCAGCGGCAGTGATCCCGCGCCGACGCTCGCGCAATTCCAGCAGTACGTGACGAGCGGCGACATCCACTATTTCGTCGTCGCCTCGCGGGGCGGCCGCGGCGGCCCTGGCGGCAGCCGCGGCACCTCGGGGAAGATCACGAGCTGGGTCGAGCAGCACTTCCGCGCCACCACGGTCGGCGGTGCGAAGGTGTACGACCTCACTCAAAGCTGACCGAGATATTGGCTCCGCACAAGACAAAACACGGCAGCTCGGCCGGGACGCGCCCGGCGAGCCAGGCGGCCAGCGGTGCCGCGGCGGCGGGTTCGACCACGAGCCGGAAGTCGCGCCACAGCAGGTCGCGCGCGGCGAGGATCTCGGCGTCGGACACCAGCACGGACGTGACGGACGGCGAGTTGAGGAGGCCGAACGCCAGCTCGCCGACCCGAGTCGCGCCGAGCGCGGAAGCGGCGACCGAGTCGATCGTGACGTCCACCGGCTCGCCCGCGGCGAGGGCGGCATGCAGCGCCTGGCAGTGCTCCGGCTCCACCGCGAACACCTGGCGGCCGCCGGACGCCAGCGTCGCGCCGGACGCCAGCCCGCCGCCGCCCACCGCGACGGCGATGGCGTCGACGTCCGGAGCGTCGGCCACGATCTCCGCGGTCGCGGTTCCTTGACCAGCGATCACGTCGGCGTCGTCGTACGCGTGCAGGTAGCGGGTGCCGGGTTCCTCGGCGACCGCCAGCGCGGCTGCCGCGGCTTCGGCGTAGGCCGTGCCATGCCGGATGAGCTTCGCGCCCGCCGCTTCGATGCCGGCGGCCTTCGCGTCGGGCACGGACTCCGGCACGTAGACGACGGCGGGAATGCCCAGCGCCTGCGCGGCGGTGGCGACGCCGAGGCCGTGATTGCCGCCCGACGCCGTGACCACTCGCTTCGGCTTAGGACCGCTGAGCAGGGCGTTTACCGCGCCGCGGAGCTTGAACGAACCGGACCACTGGAGGTGCTCCAGCTTCAGGACGAGCGGACGACCGTCGATTTCGGTGCGTAACAGCGGCGTCCACCGGACGTGTGGTCGGAGGCGCAGATGGGCAGCGGCGACGTCGGCGGCGACAGGCATGGCGGGCATATCGGCCATTGTCCTCTCGGGCGTACCGGCGTGCGTGCCGCTCGCCGGGAAAACCCCAGCGTGTCAGGGCGCGACACGGTACAAGAGGGCATTGTCTAGATCTTGCGGATCTCGCTAAGCTCTGCGCAGACGTGGGGTGTCCGACCATGTGCGTACCGCGACAAGTACTACTGAGAGTAGTAGCGTCCTGCGGGTGTCCCCGTTCGGTGCACTCCACGCCTCGGTCTCGTCGGGACTCCTCGGGAACGGAAGGTGACGTGGATGCGCGACGGCTCGGCCCGGTCGCACGAATCCGCTGCGCGGCTGCTCGACCGCCTCGGGATCCGCACTGTGCAAGCGCGAGTGACCGTGGTGGTCGTAGCTCCGCTGGTCCTGGTCTTGGCGGCGGCGGTTCCGCTCGTCTTTGCCCAGGTCACCGCCGCGTCGACGGCCGCGACCACTTCGGACGCCGCGGCCCGGGCGCAGCGGGCGGGCGGCCTGGTTGGACAGTTGCAGCGGGAAAGCCTGCTCACCGCGGCTTTTGTCGCTGCTCCGTCGGCCACTAATACGGAGCTTGTCCGGCAGCGGCAGGCGGTGGACGGCGCGGCGCACGGCGTCGCGGACAGCCTGGTCAGCTCGGGTGGAGCACTGTCGAAACTGCGGCAAAACTCGCTCAATCGTCAGGTTTCCGTAGCCGATGTGGCGTCTGGCTACGATTCCCTGTCCATTGGGGTGATCGACGCGCTGGGACTGGCCACTTCGGACGGTACCGGCGCTCGGCAGCTCAACGCCCTCGACGCACTGCTGCGCGCGGACGAGCAGCGAGCGGCAAGGGCGACCGCGCTGATCGCGTCCACCGGAGCTGATCGCGCAGGTCAGCGCGCTGCCGTCTACGGAGAACAGTTCGCCCGGTTGGCCGGGAACCAGGACGCGGCACAGCTCGCCGTGGTCGAGACTGGGGCGACGGCTCAACAGCTGGACCGGCTGGCCGCCGCGCCGCGGCAAGACCGGCAGTTTGTGTCCGATGTGGTCACTGCCGGTACACAACTCGCCGATCAGCGCGGCGCAGTGGAAGCCCGGCTCTCCGGTGCGATCGCCGACGCCGCTGCCGCGAAGGCGTCCAGCGCGACCCGGACGGCGTTCCTCATCGGCGGCGCCGCGATTGTCCTTTTCGGACTGGTTGCCGCATTGTCCGTGCTGGCCGCGCGATCCGTCGTCCGGCCGCTGCGTCGGCTCAGCACGCAAGCGCGCTCGACCGCCGACCTCGCTGCCGCTGAATTGGTTCAGGTCGCCGAGCCGGAATCGGGTCCGCCGCAACCGTTGCTGCCCGCTCTCGACGCCGGAACCGGCGGCGAATTGGCCGAGCTGGCCGCCGCGTTCAACCGGCTCCGCGGTTCCGCGGCGGAAGCGGTCACCGAGCAGGCGAACGCACGCCGCGCCGGTGTCCAGCTGCTCGTCGGAGCCGCCAAGCGCACGCAGAACCTGGTCGCGGGCCAGCGCACGGTGGTCGAGGAATTGACGCGCGGCGCGGATGATCCGGTGTTGCTCGCTGGGCTGCATCGAGTGGAGCACGCCGCGCTCCGGCTGCGCCGCACTGCCGACGATCTGCTTGTGGTGACCGGAAACCGGGACGAAACCCGGGTCGGCGGTCCGATCGAACTGGCCACCGCGTTGCGTTCGGCCGCCGCGGAAATCGACGACGAATCCCGGATCCGGCTCGACGACCCGGCCGAGGCGCTGCTCGCGCCGTCGCTGGGGATCGACCTGGTGCTGCTGTTCGCCGAGCTGCTGGAAAACGCCGCCGCGTTCTCGCCGCCGGAATCCGCGGTCGAGATCTCGACGGAGTTCCAGCCGTCCGGCGATCTGCTGGTGCGCATCGCCGATCACGGCGTCGGGCTGTCCGAGGAACGGTTGGCGCAGGAGAACCGGCGGCTCGCCGAACCGGTCGACGCGGCGTCCGGACAGCAGCTCGGCCTGGCCGTGGTCGGACGGCTCGCCCAGCGGCATTCGCTGCGCGTCGAGCTGGAGTCCACTCCGGACGGCGGCGTGACGGCAAAGGTCTCGGTACCGCAGGCGCTGTTCACCCGCGACGTCGATTTCCGTCGCGGGCCAGGGCTTTTCGAACCGGGACAGGTGCCGGATCCGCGTCCGGTGCTGCTGCCCGCGCCCGCGATCGCCGCACTGTCCGCGCCGACTCCGGCCGGGTTCCGGTGGTTCATCGACCCGCCGGAGCCCGAAACCGAAGAGCCGGAGCAGGCCGAGACGCCGGAATGGCCGGACGCGGAACCGGAGTTCGCCTCGCGCGCCGGAACGCTGGAACTGCCCGACGAGCCGGAGGAAACTGAAGAGTCCGAAAAGGACACTTCGGAAGCGCAGGACGTCACGGACCCGTCCCCGACTCACCAGTTCACCGTGGTGCAGCCGGAATCCCGCGACGGCGTCTACCGCCGCGTCCCCGGTGCCCAGTTGGCCCCCGGGCTCAAACTGCCGCAGATCGTCCGCACCCCGTTGCCGCGCCGCGAATTGCGCGATCCGGCTGCCGAGCGGGCCACCTTCGACTCGTTTTCCGACGGCGTCGCCAAAGCACAGCAAGTCACCGCTCAGCAGGCCGATCAAGGAGGATCATGACCGTTCCCGCCGCCGCGCAGAACTTCAACTGGCTGGTCAACCGCTTCGCGCTGCACACCGCCGGCGCGATCGCCGCGCTCGCGGTGTCCGCCGACGGGCTGCTGATCGCCGCGTCGCAGGACCTCGACCGCGCGGACGCCGACCGGCTCGCGGCGACCTGCTCGGCGATGCTCGCGCTGGCCCAGAGCGTGTCCGAAAGCCATCCGCTCGGCGATCCGGACAAGGTCGTGGTCGAACTGGAACGCGGCTACCTGGTGGTCTGCACCATCAGCATCGGCTGCTCGCTCGGCGTGCTGGCCAACAAACAGGCCAGCCTCGGCACGATCGCCTACGAGATGGCGATGTTCGCCAACCGAGCGTCCGAAGTCCTTACCCCCGCGCTGGTCGAGGAGTTGAAGAACACCGCGTTCGCCTGACCCGTGAAGATTCTCGTGCTTGGCCCGGCCGGAGCCGGGAAAACGACGGCGGTGCACGCCGTTTCGGAGATCGCGCCGGTGCGCACCGACGCGGGCGACACGACCGCCGCGCTCGACTTCGGAAGATTCGGCGAGGGCGAGCGGCGGCGGTACCTGTTCGGCGCGCCGGGGCAGGCCCGGTTCTGGTTCCGCTGGCCGGACCTCGTGCGGGGCGCGGACGCCGTGCTCGTGGTGGTCGACCCGCGCCGGATCGCCGACGCCTACCCGGTGCTCGACGCGGTCGAAGGGCTGCGGCTGCCGTTCGTGGTCGGGGTGAACTGCTTCGACGGCCTGCTCACCCGGCCGCTGCACGACGTGCGCTGGGCGCTGACCGTGCGCGACGGCATCCCGGTGCATCCGTTCGACGCCCGCGACCCGGCGTCGGTGCGGGAAGTCCTCGACCTCGTCGGAGCCGGGGTGGCGCGGGGGTCGCGGGCGCCGCAACCGAGTCCGCTATAGTCGTCTGCGGGGACCCCCCGTGGCGTCCACCCTGTGAACTTCCCCAGGGCCGGAAGGCAGCAAGGATAAGCGGGCTCTGGCGGGTACGGGGGGAACCCGCTTTTTTTGTGCCCTAGAACAGGCCGAGGACGTCGTCTGGTGGCGTCGGCGAGGGCAGTTCCTCCGCGTCGGACACCGGGGCGGCCTTCCCCCGAAGCTGACGCAGCTCGTCCCCGTGCACCACCCGCGCCGGATACGGCGAGGACGCCGCGCGCCGGGTCAGTTCCGCCGTCGGCAGTTCGAGCCGCGAGGCGGCCAGCACGAGATTGCCGAATCGCCGGCCGCGCAGCACGCTGGGCTCGGCGAGCAGGACGACGTGCGGAAACACTTCCGCCAGCGTCGCGAGGAACCGGCGCGCGAACCGCAACCCGGGCCCGTCGGAGATATTCGCCAGCATCGTGGCGCCCGGCCGCAGCACGCGGGCGACGTCCGTCACGAATTCGACGGTCGCCAAGCCGCCGGCCAGCGTCGCGCGTTCGAAGGCGTCGATCACGATCAAGTCCGCCGTCGCGTCGTGCCTGCTGCGCACGCCCGCGCGGCCGTCCTCGATCCGGACCCGCAGCTTCGGGACGCCGCGCAGCTCAAGATGTTCGCGGACCAGGTCGATCAGCGGCTCGTCGGCGTCGAACACCAGCTGCCGCGAACCCGGCCGGGTCGCGGCGACGTAGCGCGGGAGAGAACAGCCCGCGCCGCCGACGTGCAGCGCGTCGAGCGGGCCGGGAGGAAGGAAGTCGACCAGATCGCCGAGCCGGCGCACGTAGTCGAACTCCAGATTCGTCGGGTCGTCCAGATCGACGTAAGACTGCGCCACCCCGTCCACCGAAAGCATCCACGCGTTGGGCCGATCGGCGTCGCGCAGCAGCTCGGCGGTCCCGAACCGCACCGGGTAAGTGCCCGGTCGCGGGCCGCTCGGCGCACGGCCGCGACCGGAACGGGAGGGGCTCACCGTGCTCACTGTAGTCTCGGGCACGTGGCTCTCGCGCTGTACCGGAAGTACCGTCCGGCGACCTTCGCCGAGGTCGTCGGCCAGGAGCATGTGACCGAACCGCTGCGCACGGCGCTGGCCGCCGGGCGCATCAACCACGCGTACCTGTTCTCCGGGCCGCGCGGCTGCGGCAAGACGTCGAGCGCGCGGATCATGGCCCGCTCGCTCAACTGCGCCCAAGGCCCGACCCCGGATCCGTGCGGCGAGTGCAACTCGTGCCGCGCGCTCGCGCCGGAAGGCCCCGGCAGCGTCGACGTCACCGAACTCGACGCGGCCAGCCACGGCGGCGTGGACGACGCCCGCGAACTGCGGGACAAGGCGTTCTACGCGCCCGCCGAATCGCGCTACCGCGTGTTCATCATCGACGAGGCGCACATGGTCACCACGCAGGGCTTCAACGCCCTGCTGAAGATCGTGGAAGAACCGCCAGAGCACCTCATCTTCATCTTCGCCACCACCGAGCCGGACAAGGTGCTCACCACCATCCGCTCGCGCACGCACCACTATCCGTTCCGGCTGATCCCGCCGAACTCGATGCGGGAACTGCTGGAGCGCAACGTCGCCGCCGAGGGCGCGACGGTCGAGCCCGCGGTGTACCCGCTGGTGATCCGCGCCGGCGGCGGTTCGGCTCGCGACACCCAGTCGGTGCTGGACCAGCTGCTCGCCGGCGCCGGCCCGGAAGGCGTCACGTATCCGCGGGCGATGGCGCTGCTGGGCGTCACGGACACCGCGCTGATCGACGCGGTGGTCGACGGGCTCGCGAACGACAATCCCGCCGAAGTGTTCGGCACCGTCGAGAAGCTCGCCGACGCCGGACACGATCCGCGCCGATTCGCCACCGACCTGCTCGACCGGCTGCGCGACCTGCTGCTGATGCGCGCGGTCCCGGAAGCGGGCGAACGCGGCCTGGTCTCCGCGCCGGACGACGAGCTGAAGCGGATGACCGAGCAGGCCGAGAAGCTCGGCCCGGCCACGCTGTCCCGCTACGCCGACATTGTCCACAATGGACTTCTCGAGATGCGCGGCGCGACATCGCCGCGGCTCGTGCTCGAACTGCTCTGCGCGCGGATGCTGCTGCCGTCGGTCACCGAGGCGGAGAAAGCCTTGCTGGCGCGGATCGAACGGCTTGAGCGGCGTCCGGCTGGTGCGCCCGCTCCGGCTGGCCCGGCTGGTCCCGCTGTCGCCCCTGGTCCTGCGCCTGCGCCTGCGCCCAATGCCGGTCCCGCATCTGCCCCGGCCGCTGCCGCTGCTCCGGCGGAAGCTCCGGCCCGGTTCCAGCGGCCTTCACAGCGTCCGGCTCAGGAAGCTCCCGCCGCACCGGCACCGGCCGCGACCCCGGCACCGGCTCGTCCGGCTGCGGAGGAACCCGCGCGTCCTGCGCGTCCGGAGGTCAGCCGTCCGGCCGCTCCCGTCGAAACACCTGCTCCGGCCGCCGCCGCGCCTGCTCCCGCTCCCGCGCCGGAGGCTCCGGCTGCTCCGGCCGCGGAGGAAGCCCCGGCGGCGGGCGGCGTCGACGCGGCCAAGGTGCGCGAGAAATGGCCGCAACTGCTGGCGTCGCTGCGGAAGTTCACCGGCGGTCGCGCGCTCGAAGCCATGCTCACGCAGGCCGCGGTCGCCGAGGTCGACGGGTCGGCGGTCACGCTGACGCACAAGTCCGAACCGCTCGCCCGGCGGCTGAGCGACCAGGGCAACGCGGGCAAGATCGCGGCCGGGCTGAGCGAGGTGCTCGGCGGCGAATGGCAGGTCCGCTGCGTGCACGGCGCGGCCCCGGCCGCCGCTCCGGCGCGGCAGGCTCCCCGGCAGCAACCGGCGGCGCCGGCTCCGGAACGGTCGTTCACGCGTCCGTCCGCGGCGGCCCAGCCCCCGGCGGCCGCCGCCGCGCCTCCGGCCCCGCCGAAGCCCGCGGCGGAAGCGCCGAGCCGTCCCCGCGTCACCACGAGCGAGCCGGACATCCCGCTCCCGCCCGAGCCCTCGGACGAGGACGACGACATCTACTCCGAGGACTCCAGCCCGGTCCCGCCCCCTCCGCCGCCGCCCGCGGAGGAGGACCCGGAGCAGATCGCGCGCAAGCTCCTGTCGGACCACCTCGGCGCGCGTCCGCTGGACTGACCGCCTCGTGAGTGCCGGTTAGAACCGGCGCCAACACTCACGAGGCCGTGCTGCGAGGGGCCCTCTCTCGAACTTGGCTTCCAAAGCCGGGCACCTGGGGCGGCAGCGCCATGCGCGGCGGAGTCGCGTGGCCTTGGCCGCCGCAGCTCTTGCCACAGGCGGATTTGCCGTCCGTGAGGGGAACCCTGAGGGAATCAGAGTCCCTCAGGGTTCCCCTCACGGACCTCGCCCGGGGCAGTTACCGCACGAGCCGCACGTTCAGCGGGTGCTGTGTCGGTGGCGTCTGCGCGGTCACCGTCCGGGTCGCGGCGTCCCAGGTCCAGGCTCCGCTGCGACGACCGTCCACGTACACCGCGGACGGTGCGGTCGCGTTGGTGAATCGGACGGTCCACGCCCGCTGCGTGCTGCCGATCGCGAGCGTCGCCGAGTGCGCGTTTTCGGTGTAGCGCAAGGAAGTCGAGGTGCCCTGCTCCTGGAGAGTGAACGCACCGTTGTGGCCGCCAGCCACGGTGGCGGTCGCGGCGGTGAGCGGTCCGTCGCCGGTAACGGTGCCGCTGCGGGTGACCATGATTCCGCCCGAGCGCACGAATACCGGCATCGTGTCCAAACCGGTGGTGATCTGCGCGGTGGTGCCGCCTCGGTAGGTCTTGCCGGTGAAGTAGTCCGTCCAGTCGTTGCCCGGCGGGAACCAGACGCTCGTGGTCGCCGTGCTGCCCGGGCTGGTCGCGGGAGCCACGAGGACGTCCGGGCCGTACAGGTATTCGCCGCCAGCCTGGGCGTACGCCTCCTGCTGGTCCGGATATTGCAGGTACAGCGGGCGCACGATCGGCATCCCGGTCGCGGTGGCTTGCTGGGCGAGCGTGTATGTGTACGGCACGAGATTTTCGCGCAGGTTAAGGAATTTCGTCGCCGACGCGTCCGCAGCGGCTCCGTACTGCCAGGGCAACCGGTCGCTGTGGTTGGAGTGCAGGCGATCGATCGGCTGGAACGTGCCGAGCTGCACCCAGCGGGCGTACAGGTCGTCGGGCAGTTTCGTGCTGCCCGGCTCCGTGCCCGGCTGCTGCAAACCGCCGGTGTGGCCGCCGATGTCGTGGCTGATCGAAGCCAGGCCGGTCGCCGCGGATTCGCCGGGCGTGTAGCCGACCTCGAAAGCCAGTGTGGCCCAGTCGGAAATCGTGTCACCGGTGAAGTGCAGAGTGGTGCGTTTGTCGGCCCACGGTCCGGTCGGCACGGCTGTCGGCGAGCTGTATCCACCGGCTTGCAGCGAGCCGTATGCGCGGGAGAACGCGAAGCCGCCGCGCTGTGCGTACTGCTGGTTGATCCACGCGTCCGGGGTGACTCCGGCGAGGCTGGATTTCGAGGCGTCGCAACACCAATCGAGCCACCAGACGTCGTTGCCCTGCTGCTCCATCGGCCGGTGCAGGTCGAAGTAGGCCCGCAGCTGGTCGGGGTCGCCGAAGTCGAAGACGTAGCAGTCCTTTCCGCAGCTGGGCTGGAGTTTGCCCTTCGCGGTCGCCTGCGCGGCCGGGAACTGCGGGTCGTCGCCGCGGATGCTGGGGTGGATGTTCAGCGACGTGTGCAGGCCCTGGTCGTGTGCCCACTGGAAGAACGCCTTCGGGTCGGGAAAGCGGGTCGGGTCGATTTCCCAGCCGTTCCACCGGTCCGGCGATTTGAAGTCGGTGTCGACGACGAGCATGTCGAGCGGCACGTGCTGTTCGCGGAACTTGGGCACGATCGTCTGCCGGAAGTCGGCGGCCGTGCGGTCGTAGTACTCGGAGTACCAGACGCCGTAGGCCCAGCGGGGAAGCAGCAGTGACGGTCCGGTCAGCTGGGCCAGCTCCTGCAGAGCGCGGCCGTAGTCCTGGCCGTAGGCGAAGACGTATCCGTCCTGGTAGCTCTCGCTGCTGGGGCGTTGGGTGACGACCTTGGTGTTCGGGTCGTACAGGGCCGAGGCGGTGTCGTCGAGGAGGGACCAGCCGTCTTGGTAAAGGATTCCGGGTGCGGAAACCGCGCTTCCGTCCACGCCGTCGAGACCGCGCCGGTAGCCACCGAGCGGCGCGTGCGGGGCCAGCAGTGCCGAATGCGAGGCGGTGATGGCGACCGTGTCGAGGTTGACGTGGCAGGTCGCGTCCGGGCAGGACAGCGTGACGGTGTTGGTGCCAGCCTTGAGCTTGACCGGGATTGTGTTGGTGCGCCACGAATTCCAGCTGCTGGTCGACGGCAGGGTGAGGTTGTTCGAGGTGCCGTTGGTTTGGAGCGTCAACGAGGTTGGCTGGGTTTGGCCGGATACGGCGATCGCGTCGGCATAGCGGAGTTGCAGATTGTAGGAACCGTCGGTGGGGACGCCGGTGATCGTCAGCGCGTCGGACGCACCGGCTCGTTCCATGCCTGCCAGGAAGGCTTTGCCGGAGTGTCCGTCGTGGTCGCTGGCCGGGTGCGCGCCGCCGGACAGGGCACCTTGCTCGGCCTCGCACAGGGTGCCGAAGGTGCACGGCGTCGGTGCGGGCGGCACGGGCTGCGGGTAGGCGGCACCGGTGTTGACCACGGCGAGGCTGTCGATGTTGACGTTCCCCGAGTCGGCGGTGCCGCGCTTGACGGTCACCTGGTGCTGCCCGGCAGGAAGGGTGAGCGGCACGGTCGCGAGGGCCCAGGTGTCCCAGTCAGCGGTGGCCGGAAGGGTGATGGTGCGTGCGTTGGCGCCATCCACGAGGACGCTGAGGGTGCGCGTGGTGTGCTGGCCGTCGCCGCCGGTTCCGTTGGCGTAGCGCAGATCCAGTTGCTGATCACCGGGAGCGGTCGCGCGGAAGGCCAGGCTGTCGCCGGGATTGATGAAGCCCGCCGCGAAACCGTCGCCCGTGTAGCCGCGGTGGTCGTTGGCCGTGCCCGGGCCGTTGAGCTGCAGTTGTTCGGCCTCGCAGAGCGTGCCGAACGCGCAGAGCGGAGTCAGCTTGCCCGCCCACGGCCGCGCGGTGACGTCTTGGCCGCCGGTGCGCAGCTGGACGGTCAGGTTGTCGTCGGAAAACGCGCCGGAGTCGAGCTTGTAGCGCAACTGGACGGCGCTGGTCCGGATGGTCAGCCACCCGTTGCGTTTGGTTGCGGTGTAAGGGGTTTTGGGGAAACTGCCGCGACCGATCGCGTTGAACGTGCCGGCGTCGACGAACTTGGCGTCGCCCGCGTACTCGGTCCGGATCAGCGTCGGGGACAGGACTTCGAACCGCGCTTGCCCAGCGGTGACCGCCGGTGGAGCGGCCTCGGCGACTCCCGTCGACACGAGCGTGCCCGCCATGGCTGTTACGGCCAGCAGCCGCACCAGTCGTCCTCGGAGTGATGTTGCCACCGGCGCCTCCTCGAGAAGTCCCCAGCGACGGTAAGTCGGGACCGATCAAGAAAGAAGGCGGTGTCCGGTGTTCTGTCCGCTCAGTAGCCCTTTCGGCTCTCTGCGTCAGGCGCTGGCCAGGTACGCCTCGATCGCCTTCGCGATGGCCTGCGCGTAGTGCGCCCGGCCCGCCGCCGACGACATCTGCCCGGCCTCGTCGGCGTTGCGCATGTTGCCGCATTCGACGAGCACGGACGGCCGGGTCGACAGGTTGAGACCGGCCAGATCGTTTCGTGGCGAAAGTCCTGCCGAACCGATGTAAGTGGAGGTGGCGAAGCCGTCGTCGCGGATTCCGTCGCGCATGGTGCGTGCGAGCTTCAGCGACGGTTCGCCCTGCGCCGCGTTCAACGGCGGCGCTGAGTACGCGACGTGGAAGCCGTGCGCGGTCGGCGAAGTGGAGCCGTCGGCGTGGATCGAGACCACCGCGTCGGCGTTCGCGTTGTTGCCGATCTGCGCGCGCTCGTCGACGCACGGGCCGACGCCGGAGTCGTTCTGCCGCGTGTAGACGACCTTGATTCCCTTGGCCGCCAACGCATTCCCGACCTCCTGCGCGACCGCGAAGGTGAACGCGTGCTCGGGGTAGCCGGCGTTGGTCGACGTGCCGGTGGTGTTGCACGGCTTCGTCTGCCCGCGCCCGGCGGGCACCTTCCGGTTGATCTCGGCCGGGTTCGAGGCGTTGCCGCCGTTGTGGCCGGGATCGAGGACCACGACCTTGCCCGAGCCGACCGGCGGCGCCGCGGACGTCGAAGGCGGGCTCGAAGACACCGGCGGCGGGCTCGACGGCGGGCTCGGGCTGGGGGCCGCCGAGCTGGTGGCGTTCGACGTCGGCGCGGCGGCAGGTGAAGCAGGCGTCTCGCCGCCGCCGGAACACGCCGTGAGCAGCATCAGGCCGGTCAGCAGCGGGAGTGTCTTCGCTCGCACGCGACCACGGTGCCACAGCACACGCGTGCCGCCAGGACGGACGCGCCGGGCGCGCGGCTAGGCTGGGGAGGAACACCCAAACGCGGAAGGACCGAGTGCGATCATGGTGCAACCCGGCGGCGGCGGCTTCGACCTGTCGCAGATCATGCAGCAGGCCCAGCAGATGCAGCAGAAGCTGGTGGAGGCCCAGGAGGAACTCGCCAACACCGAGGTCACCGGCACCGCGGGCGGCGGTCTGGTCACCGCGACGGTGTCCGGCGACAGCCAGTTGAAGAGCCTCGTCATCGACCCGAAGGTGGTCGACCCGGAAGACGTCGAAACCCTGGCCGACCTGGTGGTCGCCGCGGTGCGCGACGCGTCGGCGAGCGCGCAGAAGCTCACCGAGCAGAAGCTGGGCCCGCTGGCCGGCGGCCTCGGCGGCGGCATGCCGGACCTCGGCAGCCTCGGCTTCGGCGGCTGACACTTGTACGAAGGTGTCGTCCAAGACCTGATCGACGAACTGGGCCGCTTGCCCGGCGTCGGTCCGAAGAGTGCCCAGCGCATCGCGTTCCACCTGCTGGCCGCTGACCCCGCGGACATCGCGCGGCTGCAGGACGTGCTGGGCAAGGTCAAGGAAGGCGTGCAGTTCTGCGAGATCTGCGGCAACGTCTCGGAACAGGAAACGTGCCGGATCTGCCGCGACGAACGCCGCGACCTCACGGTGATCTGCGTGGTCGAGGAGCCGAAGGACGTCTTGGCGGTCGAGCGGACTCGCGAGTTCAAGGGCCGCTATCACGTTCTTGGCGGCGCGTTGGATCCGTTGTCGGGGATCGGGCCGGAGCAGCTGCGGATGCGGCAGTTGCTGCAGCGCATCGGCGAGGCTGATGTTCGGGAGATCATCATCGCTACGGATCCGAATACTGAGGGGGAGGCTACGGCCACTTACCTCGTGCGGATGCTGCGCGATTTCCCAGGGCTGTCGGTGACGCGGCTGGCGTCGGGGTTGCCGATGGGCGGGGATCTTGAGTTCGCGGATGAGTTGACTTTGGGACGCGCGCTGTCTGGGCGACGAGCGTTGTAAGAGCTTTTCGGCAGGGAAGGACGCGGCCGTAGTGCCGTGTCCTTCTTTGTGTGCTGGGATACTCGGGCGATGAAGCCGGTGGGGAAGGTCAGGTCGTTCTTCTTTGTGGGAAGAGAGGGACCACCGAGGTCCTCGGACTGAGGGGTTTGGTGACTGGCCTCGAACGACTGTGGGCCGGAATGGCCTGGTTGGTCGTGAGCTTTCGTGCCGAGGGGCTGGCGGCGCGTGCTCTAGTTTTGATGTTAGGTCGCCAACTGTGTTTTTGGCGTCGGCTTCGCCGCCGCGGGCGGGATCGCCTTTAAGTCGGCGTCTGACGGAGCTGCGCGCCCGGCCCGGGGG